>NZ_CP019065.1 GCF_002951615.1 Rahnella sikkimica
GCGGAACATATACAGCATTTCCTGGCCGCGTTCCTCCAATCCAGTTTTGGCTGATACGTACGTTCCCTGGCTCTTTTTGGGCCCCCTTACACCAGCCAACAGAATTTTATGAGCTTCAGTTAGTAACCGTACTGATACTGGTAAACCCGTGGGAGACTGGATCTGCTGTCTAACATATTTGTATGCCTGCAAATAGTTCGTTACTCTCTTCAACATCATTGGCATTTGCCACTGATAACCCGGCTTCATTATCGAAGACATCTGTTAGGGTTGCCTGAGTGCCCTCTATTTGCGAAGTGAGGAGTGCTTCTCTGCGTATCGCGCTATAAATCAGCCATTCTCCGGACGCAACCAGGCCTGACATCCCGTCCAACTTGGCCAATGCCAATTCAGCTTTATTGTTAAGGTCACGATAGGATTCAGGTTCAAGGTCGGGCCTCGCTGGAGGCAACGCTGCAGGTATAAATGAGTGTACCTCCTCATTATGGCTTTCAGTGACTACGTAACTGCCTGTAACTCTATTCATTAAAGATTCCTTTAATAGCGCCGCATCTAATTAAAGATTTCTTTAATAACATTATTGTGGATTAAAAACATCTTTAATTATCCCTATGCGTTTAGCATCAAGGGTTAAAACTGACATAGGGACATATACTCCCTATGTCCAAGGCTTTCCCTGAGAAATTTTTCGTCCTCGTCTTTCTTACTCATTTAAGAAATACAGATTAACGTCAGAATAATTAAAGTTCTGCCCTCTTGCTAGTCGCCCCTCTGACCTTAAAACAATCTGCCCTTAAAAACCTCCTCTAATATTTCGCATGCGAAATGTGTATTATATATTATCGGTATTGATATTTTATTTTTAATGTAATATAATTAGCCATATAGAGATACGGAAGGCCGTATCTCTGCCCGGCGTAACGCCAGTCTCACAGGAGATATCAATGCATCTCGTCAATACAGTTACAAACACATTTGAATCTGACACCACGATCATCGAAATGGCTAAACAGATACTCCAAGGCCGCATGAAGGTTCTGGATGTGACTTTCAATTCCAGTCAGTCTGTTAAAGATTTTCTGTCTTTGGATTTAGCCGCAGAGGAGAGAGAAGTTTTTGCGGTCCTATTCCTTAATACTCAAAACAAGCTGATCGAATATCGTCGGATGTTTTTTGGTTCCGTGAAAAGCGTCGATGTTTATCCGAGGGAGATTATTCGTGCAGCAATGACGTTGAATGCCAGTGCGTTCATCCTTTCTCATAATCACCCTTCAGGTTATTCAGAGCCAAGCGAAGAAGATCGTCGCGTAACGGCTCTAATTGAAAAGGTCGCGGCAATGCTGGGTTGAGTTACTTGATCATATCGTCGTCGTACGGAACTACGGTTTCTTTTGCTGAGCGTGGTTGGCTTTAATTTTAATTTTGCCGCCCTTGTGGCGGCTTTAGGAGTGTTAAATGGAAATGCAGGCAGTTTACGAAGTCACCCCCTGCACTCTTAGAAAGAGTGTCTTTTACCTGTTTCGTTGGGCTGGGTTGCACCAAATAAAACAGAGCTCTCTTTTGTGTTAACCCAGGCAGGCATGAGTATCCAGGAATTTGCATTACTTATGGATGTTGATCAGAACTACGCTAAGAGCTGGCTGGAAACAGACCATAAGGTGCCTTACGCGCTCTGGTCAGTGCTTTGTGTTTGCGCTGGTTATGGACAAATTTGGAGATGGAAGAGTTAGAGATTTCGCATGCGAAATCATGCGTGTTATTTTAATTATCTATATTGATAATTAGATGTAATGTGAGTTATAATACTCACACAGCGACGGAAGGCCGGAGCTGTACCTAGGCGAATACGCCATACTCAAAGGAGCAATTCATGTCTCAGTCTTTGCAAGAACGTAAAGTAAGAATCTTATCAACACGCCCTGAGCTTTCAGCTTATCTCATTGATATTCCTTCTGATATCGCTGCGCGCGCTTTTCACAATGTATCGTTCTCCCCAGAACAACGTGGCTTAGAAATACAGGTGGAATATGCCTCACGCATTACAGAACAGAAAACCCGTATTACGTTAGAGATTGAAAATGCGATCGCCCGTAATGCGGTGATCCAGGCAGATTGGCCAGAACAGCTGGAGGAGTGGTTCGAGACTTACCGGCAGCGCATGAAGGTTTTGTTTATGGGCTACTTGGCGACCATGTCTACCTGTGCAAGCCCTATGATTACAGGCCCTGCCCGTTTCCCTGTAGAGCGTCAGCGTAAACGTAATGCTTCAGCCGATAATAAGTACGCGGCCGTTACTGCTTATACGACACATTCCCCTAATCGTTTCCTGAAGCGAGTCATGCCTTTTGGCAATGGCGTTGCTATCGCCTCTAATGCTCCGAACGCCAACGAGCTGCTCATCAGTAAGTTGAATGACCGTATTAAGCTTCAGGAAACTATGAAGGCAGCCAACAAAATTGTCGGAAAGGTTTATAAGAAAGGGTCTCCTGCAGGGGTATCTGCCGAAATGAGAGATCGTTGCGCGCAGCAGTTGGTAGACGAGCTTGCCATCCCATTAGATGAAGCACTGTCCATGCTTAAGTCATCCGATTATTCCGCAAAAATCATCGCGTTCTGGCCCTATCAGCTTTCAAACAATAATCAAGAAATCCGCCGGCTCGAACAGCGGGTGAAGGACGTAGAGCGTTTGCAGCAGGCTGCCCCCGAAATTGCTCAGGTATTGGGAAACGGCATCGAGATACGCAAAAGTGATGACGGCAAAATCGAGATCCATTTTGGATACAAGCCAGATGCAGAAGTACGCGACTTTTTGTGTAAGAAGGCTTTCAAGTTTTCCCGCTATCGTAACAATACGTGGGTTCGTCGCATCAGCGTCAATGCAGTTGCGGTATTTACTCGGGAAGTTAAGCCTATGCTTGAAAACTTACCTCAAAAATAAAATATCGGTGTTGATATCTAAAGATTGAAATGTTAACTTAAGTATTCAGGTGGGCGGCCACCTGAATACTCAGGCATACGCCAGGCTCAAAGGAGAAATCATGATAATCGAAAAAATATCCCTGCTTCTACGCACTAAATTCTCTCTAACTCGATTCGCGCTGTGTTCTTTTTCTGTTCACGGCGATATCTAGCTACGCCATCCAATCACACTACATATTTCGCATGCGAAATTTCAAAAGGAAGTAACGATGAGCATCAATCAGGCTTCTGCGCTCGGTAAAGTTATCGTTGTTGGTAATCAGAAAGGTGGCGTAGTTAAATCACAATCGTCTAACGAGATCTCTTATAACCTCCAGCAGTCAGGCTTTAAAACTCTTTGTATCGATATGGACTGGACCGCCGGCTTTACCGAGCGCACTTTTCCAGAAGGAATGCCGTTAGAAATAGAGCGTGAACCTTTCAAGCATGAGTTCACACCGGGCGGCGCCCACACGCATCAACTGTTTTTCATAAATACTGACGTTCAGCCCATTGTTTTGGCTGATGGCCGCCATTTTATAGGTACCACCTATGAGTTGAACGAGATCAACTATCGCCCGACTGATTGCATCTTCGATTTCAAAGATCGCGTTGAAGCGCTTCGGGAAAAATATGATTTCATCGTTATCGATTCTAACCCGTCGTATTCAAACGTAATGATAGCGAGCCATCTTGTGGCCGATTATTTGATCATCCCAACGTTGCTTGAGAAGTCATCACGAAATGGCGTGGCCAAGCAGCTGGCTTACATGCAGAAAATCAAAAAGAACTACAACCCGCGGCTGTCATTCCTCGGCGTATACGTTACTCAAGCTGTGGTGTCGAATTACAAGAAAGAGTTGCTTGAGGGACGGTTCACCGCAGTAGATACCGAAAACCTCCGGATGCTGTTTGAGATCCTTCAAAACAGTGGATACGACGATTCAAAAGTATTGGCGTATATCTCTTACGTAGCTACCACAGCAAAAGAAGCGATAGAGCTGGGTCTGACGTTTAAAGAGTACTCGCCTAACTCGTTACCGGCTAAACAGTATGACGAACTGACTCATAAGCTGGTGAAGCTGATCCAGGAGGCTGACCGTGGCTAAGAATTTCAAGCAGCAAATTGCCGCGCGCAATAAACAAGGTGCTCAACAACCCTCGGTACCTGGCGTTCAGGAAAACCTGATCCAGCGAGAAACCGCGGCCGCTCCCGCAGCTGCAGGCGGCGGACATAACTTACTGTCAGATATCGCACGTCCTGAACTGATTGCCGGTGGCCAGATAGTACGGGTGCGTTTAAGCGAAGTGTATGCAACGGAGCAGGTGCGTCCAGATGAGGATTTCGAAGAGTCGACGTTAGAAGGACTTTCAGACACTTTCTCTGAAGTCGGTATTCTCACCCCTCCTCGGGCTTTTCCGCGCGATAAGGACGGATACCGCATTTGGTTAGGGGAAACACGTGTCCGGGCAGCACGACGCCGCGGGGATGAGTTCATCGATCTTTATGTAGGCACGCCCCCAGATGATGACAAAAAACGACTGCTTGGGCAGCTGATTGAAAACTTACACCAGTCAGGATTAAAGCCACTGGCTACAGCTAACTCAATGCTCAAATTGAAAAATGACTGGGGTATGACTGGGGAACAGATAGCTAAGTCACTCGGTAAACCGACGGCATTTGTAAGTAAACACATGCGCTTGTGCGATGCGCCGGCGGTGATCACCTCTCTGCTGAAAGACAAGATCACTGCTGATGTAGATTTAGTTTATACACTTTGCCAAATCTACGACGCGGCGCCTGAGGAAGCATCTCGTTTAGCGACTATCGCCAGACAGGAAAAGCTAACGCGTTCGCAGGCGAAATCAGTTCTGGATGGGATTAAGGGCCGTAAACCTAAACAGGCCCCTAAGACAAAAGAAAAACCGCAGTTAACAGACGATCTGAAACAGGATGGCGAGCAGCACGAGCCTGATAACGAAACCTTAACAGGCAATGCGCAAACTTCTGCCGATCTGCATCAAGCTGATGTTGTCGTACCATCAAGCGATGTTCGTGAGGGGTTGCCAAAAGTAATGGTTACCTTAGGTCAGGAGCATGGCCATATTCTCCTGAAAGTGCCTGCAGAAAGCGACATGATTTGGGTTCAATTTCCATCCGGTGAAAGATGCGTTGAAGCGATTTCTTTGATTGTCCGGGGAGTGAAGGAAGCATGACTATGAAAATAACCCCGTTTACTCAAATGTCGGGCGCTTTCCGCGCCCGAATCGTCAAAACCTGGCACATCTCATCCGAGCATAGCCCGGCTGAAGCAGCTGCACGCCTTAATGACATCGCGGTGGATAATGGCTTTGTCCGCCGGTTGAAGCCTGTGCCAGGAACAGCATTGGCAGAATGGGGGAAGTCAGGAGTTACTCCTCTATGGGCCGCACTCGCCGCGCTCGTGTTACTTTTGCAAAATGGGTGGCGTCCTGTCGCCGATGAGGAATGGGCTGGTTTTGCTGCACTTTATATTCAGCTTTGTAAATCTAAAGAACTTACTGCTTTGCTTGAAGGCCTGCCGGCGTCCATCGATCGGCCGTTGGCAACTGGATGGATATGTGCGGCCATTGAAGAAGATGAGCGCTACCGCTTAACTAAGAAGGTGGCTCCATGACGTTCATGCAGTTGGAAAAAATCTTGTTGGAGACGGGTAGAAAAAGTGATGGTCGAGCTCTGATTGCATACCTTCTGGACTCCTATGATGCAGGAGTTACTGATACCGAAGCGGACTCAGTTGAAGCAGAAACCGGCCTGAAAAAAACCAACATCTCTGCAGTGGCTAAAAAATTAAGCGAAGCCAAAGTGATTGAGATCCTGTATTTAGATACCAGCGTCGAGGGCTCGACGCTGTCTGTTCTAAGGAACGGTCGCTGGTCAAAACCATTCTATCGGCTAACCCCGCAAATTTTATCGTTGTATCGCCGTGCCTGAAGTAATGATGGGACCAGATTTCGCATGCGAAATCTGTCTACCCTATTTTTGCTTTCGGAAGCTCGTCCCATCTTGTTGTGTATGCGGGTGATAGCATCTCTCTTCTCATTTGCCACGCAGGTTCAATTCCCTGGCCTGCGAACCATATTCTCCCAAGCCCTTCCTGATTGATTTTATCCACGACCGACATTAATGCCTCACTGCCTGGACGTGGGGATTGGTCATCGAAGAGAGATAGCTGTGCCAACCGCGTAGGAGAAAAGTCATTAAGCATGACGCCGGCTTTGGCGTAGCGAAATCCAGGCTTCCAGATTCTGTCAATGATGCGCTGGGCTGCAGCTATTATGTCGCGTGAGTCTTGCGTTGCTGTGAGAAGTTTCTCTGTGCCGGATAGACTACTTTGTGGCTCATTCGCAAAAGGTGACGTTCGCATAAATACAGAAACATGCCGGCAAAACTGTTTCTCCTGGCGAAGCTTTTCTCCGGCTCGCTCGGCATATCGACAAATAGCCTGCCTCATTTCATGCTCTTCTGATATTCGTTGGCCAAAACTACGGCTGCAGATAATTTGCTGCTTCGCAGGAACCATCTCTTCCATTGGTATGCAGCTTTCTCCTCTCAGTTCCCTGACAGTGCGCTCCATCACCACGCCAAAATTTTTCTTTATAAAGCGGATATCTGTGTCAGCCAGCTGCAGTGCCGTTTCAATCCCCATGACGTTAAGTTTGGCTGTTAACCTCCTGCCGATCCCCCATATTTCACCTATGGGTTGGAGTGCGAGTAACTTACGTATCCGAATGGGGTCAGTAAGGGCCACAACTCCTTTCGTTGCGGGCCATCTTTTGGAAGCATACTGGCAAGTTTTAGCTAAGGTTTTCGAGGGTGCTATGCCCACTCCAACCATTAACCCCGTATGTCTGAATACTTCGTTACGAACATGATGACCAAAGCTGTCAAAAGATTGAACGGCATCGATGCCCGTTACGTCGAGCCAGCTCTCGTCAATAGAGTAAACGCTTGATCTTAATGCCAAGGATTCTAAAACCGTATGCACGCGCGCACTTAAACTCGCGTAAAGAGCATAATTTGAACTAAAAACTGCAATATTATGTTTTTTAATATGCGGCTTTAGCTCAAAATAGGGCATTCCCATAGGGATTCCTAAGTTTTTAAGCTCTTTCGACCTGGCTATAACGCAACCATCATTATTTGACAAAATTGCTATAGGTCTACCGCGTAAATCAGGCCGAAAAAGGCTTTGGCAAGAAGCGTAAAACGAATTGCAATCTGCTAATGCAAACATTGTCTTACCCGCGAGTGCTGTGAATTATGTACGTTACAACGCCAAATATCTCCAAGCTGTCCGGATTAACAAACATTGTTGCATAATCGGGATTCATAGCCTCTAAAGCCAGGCGGGGGTGTGTGCATAATCGTTTAACCGTAAACTCACCATCGATGGCCGCCACAACAACATCACCATGTCTCGCAGTCTCCGCTCTATCAACAACCAGTAAATCCCCACTACTTATTCCTGCCAAAATCATGGATTCGCCTTCTGCACGAATGTAATAACTGGCACTTGGGTGTTTGATGCAGTATTGAGTTAAATCAAGCTCTTGCTCAACAAAATCTGCAGCAGGACTAGGGAATCCACAAGGGCAACTATCTAAAAATAGAGGGATTTTCGATGGTATTTCATTGCTTACTGTGAATATTTTCATTATTGCACCAAAAAAAACTACTGATTATATATACAGTATTATGGTGTCGGATATTCCTAGATAGCAAGTCTGAGGACGGAGGTTTTTTTATTAGTCTGTTTTACATAAAGAAATAAATACTACAAATTTTGGGTAATTGGGCGTCCTGTCGGCTGTCGTGAACAGAGCCAGCCGAGCTGTCTCTGCCCCTGCGGGCTTTGCCCGCGGGCTTCCATCCTGACGCAACACCTTTAGCTCAAATGACCGCTCGTAAGCCTCAGCGAGCTGAGGCACGCCACGATACAGCTCGCCAGCTCGCAAACGTGGGGCTTCGCCAGCGGCATATTAATCACGGAGCACGTTGTTCGATTGCCTGGCTTAGCAGGACGAGGGGCGGGCTGAGTGGAATATATACATTAGTGACCGCTGTCGCGGGCTACCGGCGGCGATGGACACCGAGCATTAATATCAGCCAGCTGCCGCCTGCAAAAGAACATCCAGCTCACCTAAGCGATCTGATGAAGGGGGAATTCAATAAATGGCAAGGTAGTAAGATTTCGCATGCGAAATTAATAATGTTTATTTTATATTATCAGCATTGATAATATAGTGTATTTAGCGGTATAATAGACCCTTAAGGACGGAAGGCCGCCCTTACATCCGGCATAACGCCAAACTCAAAGGAGTCTTCAAATGAAAGATGCAGATATCGTTTTATTACCATCAGGAACCTTTACTCGCGATCAAGCCGAGGCTGTTGCTGCTGCTTATAGAAATGTGGCTATTGAGGATGATCAAGGGACTCATTTCCGTTTAGTAGTACGCGTATTTGGGCAAATGGTTTGGCGTGCATGGAATTTTGAGCCTAACGCAGGAGAGGGGCTTAACAAGTACATCTCCAGCGAAGGCGTGAAAAACCAATAAGTCATTAAGTTGCCGGAGGCTTAGAGCCTCCGGTATGCCCAACAAATACCTGAGGAATTATCATGTCAAACTCTAAAAAAACGACGGCATCCAAATCAGCTAAATTGTCCCCGATAGTGAACCGCGAAGAGCAAATCAAAGTTACAGAGCAGGCTTTGGTTAACGTGCCGGTAGAAATGGTGCCATTTAGCCAGCTGGCTCTGTCTCCACTCAATGTGCGCAAAGCAGAACCGGATCCGGTGAAATTGCAAGAACTGGCCGACACCATCAAAGCCGTGGGCGTCCTGCATAATCTTATCGTGCACCGCCTGCCCGAGGGTCAGCTGGGTGCCGCCGCCGGTGGCCGCCGTTTCCGTGCGCTGAATATCCTGCTTGTCGCGGGGGCGATCGCGCCGGATTACGCCGTGCCGGTGAAAATTGTCGGCGACGACGTGGCAGAGGTGATTTCTGCCATCGAGAACTTGCAGACCGAAAGCATGCATCCGGCTGACCAGATCATGTCGTTCGCCCGCATCAGTGCCAGCGGAAAAACGGCGGCAGAAATCGGAGCCGCGATGGGCTACAGCACCAAACACGTTCAGAAATTCCTGCGACTTGCAGGGATGGCTCCGGCATTACTCGCCGAACTGGCTGAAGACAACATCAACGTTGACCAACTGGTGGCTCTGTCTGCCAGCGAAGACCACGAACGTCAGCAAAATACGTGGAAAAATGCCTACGGCATTTACAAAACACCAAAGGAATTACGCAATGAGGTGCTGCGCGGCGAAGTGGCCGCCGTGGGTAACCGCCTGCTGGAGTTCGTCGGACGTGACGTCTACGAACAGGCGGGCGGCGGGTTCCGCTATGACCTGTTCACCGACGAAGGGTTTATCAGCGATACCGTACTGCTGCAGACCCTGACCCGACAGAAACTCACCGAAATCGCCGTCGGTATCGCGCAGGCAGAAGGCTGGTCATGGTCAGAGGGGCGAAGCGAGGGCGTTACCACCTACGGTGAAGACGCTGAGCTTTACCTGCTGCTCGGACAGCCCAATCCGGCGTTTACCGACGAACAAAGTACGCGCATGGCCGAGCTGGGCAGGCAGCTGGACGAACTGTCAGAGCAGGACGACGGCGATGATGCTGACCATGCCGCACTGGAACAGGCTGCAGACGCCTGTCAGGCAGAAATGGACGGCATCGAAGGCGCGGCGAAAATTCGGGCATGGTCTGACGATGTCCGTGCCCGAGGCGGGGTGGTGGTGTCACTGCTGCGCGGTGAACTGTCCGTGCGTCGCGGCATCATGAAGCGCTGCGACCTGCCGGAAACTGAGCGTGATGGCAATAACAGCGGGGTGACCCCGCACCTCAGCAGCACCCGTACCGAGAACAGTACGCCGGAGGTTTCGCCAGCGAAAACGCTGTCTGCCGTACTGGCCAAAAGCCTTTCCAGCGAGCGCACGTTAGCCGTACAGGCCGCGCTGGCAGAGCAGCCGCAGATGGCACTGGTGATTTTTGTCCACGACTGCCTGAAATCCACTTTCAACCACCGGTCTTACACCGCCTCGACCCTCAAGGTGACGCTGCATGCCAAAACCGGCCTGATGCTCGACAATGCGCCGACGTCTGCCGACGGTCTGGCCATGCAGCACCTTACCGCGATGCACGACGCGTGGCTGAAGCTGCTGCCCGAAGACTGGCATAAAAGCTGGGACTGGCTGCTGACGTGGGATACGCAGCAGCTGATTAATGTGATGGGCTATTGCCTGGCTAAAACGCTCGACGGCGCATCAGAACGTCTGAGCGACAAAGACGGCAAAGCGGGCAAAGACCTCGAACCGGTCGAGGCGCTGCTGAACTTCACGCTGCGCGACTGGTGGTTGCCGACCAAGGCAAACTTCTTCGGACGCATCAGCAAGGAGCAGATTGCTGACAGTCTGCTCGATGCCGGACTGAGCGGGGCGTCGCGCGATGTCCTCAAAATGAAGAAGGGCGACGCCGCCGAACGGGCTGAAGAGGACATCACACATACCCGCTGGGTGCCTGATTGTATGTTGCCGGTCATTGCGCCAAGCGCCTTGCCGGAAAGTGACTTGGTCACGGTAACCGACGCCGAAACCCCATCTGAAACCACCGGCATTGCCGCCTGACAGGGAATGCCGTCCCGTTAAGGGACGGCAGTTATCACCATGACTAAGAACGAAATATTAACATTTGCCAAAGTACACGCGATGTCCGGCAGTGAGCTGGAACAGTACGCAGAGCGCGGGGAAACCGACCGCAGCCACCTGAGCCGCGAGGTGGTTCGCCAGCTCCATCTGCCGGAGGGTTGGGCATGCGATATCGAATACCGCAGTGAGTTTGGCGGCGATGCACCGGTCAACGTCAGGCTGTCACCGCTGGCGTATCCTGCGGTCACCGTCTGTCTGTTCAGCAGCAGTGCAGACGTGCCTTTCTGGCGGCTGTGCCTGCCGTTTGATGAGGGGGAGAGCGTGGCGTGGATTTACTGCTCGGAGACGTTCGACCCTGAGCGTATCTTTTATACACTGCAGAGGGTTGCGACGCTGGTGTCTGCCGGTTTCACCACCGCCGAACGTCTGGCCGCCGCCTTGCGACAGACGGGAGCCGCGGTATGATCCCCCGTCATTTGTCTCTTGTTCCGGTGAACCCGTTTCAGCGGGCGGCACTGCAGGCCATCATCGAGGTGGAAGAACGTCGGCAGCGCGGTCAGTACCCCTACGCGGTGGCATTGCTCCGCCAGCTGCGCGGCGGGGGGCAGGACGCATCGGTGCGGCAGACGTGCGCCGTGCGGCGTCAAACTACAATCCGAAAGACCGCGCCGGTGAACCCAAAGCGCGCTATCTGGCGGCGCTCGATAAGTTGATCGAAAGCCGTGGCAGCGTCTGCCCGCTGCCGCTGTCGGGCTGCGCCGTCGGCCAGTATTTCCCGCAGACCGCCTACCGGCACGCCGAGCGTCAACACCGGCGATGGGATGTGGGCTACCGCCGCAGGGAAAACCAGCAGGAAAAGGCGCGGCAGCAAAAGCGCAGGCGGTATCAGGTCGCGGTGGCACAGGCTGAAATCGAACTGGCGTTCGTCACGCCGTCAGCACTCGCCGCATGGTACAGCCAGCAGGAAAAACGGGGCATCTACGATGACGACCTGACGGAGATGCTTCTGGGGTGGGGGCAGAGGTATACAGGCCTGCAGGTCAGGGGATTTTGCTCAGGACAGCCGCTGTGGGCGATCCTCGATGCGCTGGGAGGCGAACTGACAGAACGGTCGGTGGTTCAGCAGCGGCTCGATGACCAGACGTTGCCTAACCGGCTGAACGATATCCGGAGGTGACCGATGTGGCGATATCCCCTGCGTTGGCATTATCCGCATATTCCCTGTTCGGGTGCTCCGGTTCTGGTGTCTGAATATGTTTGCGAAGGCACGACGACCGGAATATTTCAGCGGTAAATAATGTCTTCCCTGCCCCCTCAATGCCGTGGTTCGCTGCGGCATTTTTTGTTCACTGACGCCTTTTATCGCAGCTTGCAGCGGCAGATGCCGCGCCGCTGGCACTGTCCCCGCCAGGGCGGGAACGTTAAGGATGTCGCGTTGCGCCGCCTTCGTTGTTCCTGGTCATTCTTGGTGCCGTAGTCCTGCCCGACTGTCGCGGCCTGAACCCTAAAAGTTAGCGCCAACCCCGTGCCCGCACTGTAGACGTGCCGCCTCCCTTCAAAGGGTTCGTAAACCTGCCTTGTCACCCGGTCACCGGTATTCACGGCGCATTCAGCCCGTTCATACCAGCGCTGCGGCTTCCGCGTCAGCCCTTTTTTGCTCGGCCTATGGCACGTCTGTCGTGGGGGCACGGCGCCGGCCGGTTCCGGTTCTCTGTATGTGGAGTGTCGCTATGTCCCGTTTTGTGTTGGGTGATTGTCAGCAGGTTATGTCAACTTTTCCGTCCCGTTCCGTCGATTTTATCCTGACGGATCCGCCGTATCTCGTCGGGTTTACCGACCGTTCCGGGCGTTCCATTGCCAACGATAAGCAGGGGGACTGGTTATTGCCGGTCAGCCGCGAGATGTTCCGGGTGCTCAAGAATGACAGTCTGGCGGTCAGTTTTTACGGCTGGAACCGCATCGACCAGTTTATGGCCGCGTGGAAAGCCGCCGGGTTCCGGGTTGTCGGGCACCTCGTATTCACCAAAACCTATTCGTCAAAGTCGGCTTTTGTGGGCTACCGGCATGAATGCGCCTACGTGCTGGCCAAAGGCCGTCCGCCGCTGCCGGAAAACCCGCTGCCGGACGTAATGCCGTGGGCGTATTCCGGCAATCGCTACCATCCGACAGAAAAGCCGGTGTCTTCCCTGCGGCCGCTGATCGAATGCTTCACGCAGCCGGGCGATATTGTGCTCGACCCGTTTGGTGGCAGCGCCTCAACCTGCGTGGCGGCCGCGCAGTGCGGGCGTCGCTGGATTGGCATCGAGCTGTTAGAGCAGTACCACGCGGCGGGCGTGCGCCGTCTGGCAGAATTTCAGCGTCCGCGTTCCGATATGCCGGTTTCAACCTTTCAGCAGTTCGGGAGTATGGCATGAGCAACTATCAGAATAATATTGATTTGCGCGTGGATGTGGCGGCGCTGGCAAACGCAACGTTTGAACTTCGCGAGCAGTTCCGGGCGTTTGAGAAGAAATACTTCTGGGGCAGCGAAGAGTTAACGCAGCGCCTCGCCGGTCAGGTGATCAACCAGCTCAGCGCGCAGATGCTGGAAATCTATAAACAGGTGAACGAACTCGACCACGCCTTTAAAGACTGACAGTAGCAGCATGGCCCCGCGCGGCGGGGCTATAGCCTGCATTCGCTTTTGCCAGGGCGAACGTCAACGGCCACTGAACAGGCGCTGCTGTGGCTACGCCACTGCGGCTGCCCGTTCTCCCAGATTGGAAAATACCTTCCTATGGAATGAAAGGCAGAGCCTGATTTCTGACTGTTTGCCAGTGAATGATCGTTGATGTTTTCATTATCCTGCTGTGGCTGCTGTGGCTGCTGTGGCAGGAGTTCGTCCTTTCCCCACTCGTCCTGAATATTTTCTCCCGCATAAGTCACACACGGGACATGGCCCCCTTCGGCTCATGACCAGCAAGCTGGTCAATCGTCGAGCCCGACTGCGCTAACCGGCAAGGACAAGCCGGTAAGCTCCGCGTAACCCCGCTGGGGTTACGGCCTACGGCTAGGGTCTGATGGCAACGGCCAGGTCAACCCCCGCAGCCGGCTTCGCCGCCGCACAGACACTGGCCGGTAAACCGGCCGCTAAGGAAGGGAGTAGTTCCGCCCGTAGCCTCAGCTAACTGAGGCACGCCCCCTACAGCTCGCAAGCTCGCTAAGGGGGGCTTCGCCAGCGTCATTATACGTATGGCGTGGTATTTAAGCCCGTATGGCTTAGCAGGGCGAGGGCGGGGAGAGTGCGATATATGCGCCGGAAACCGCTGTCGCGGGCTACCGGCGGCCTTTGACGAACTCGGTTTATGTAACACCGTTGCCGCCTGCAAAAACGGCTTAGGATAACTCTGCTCGTTTAGGGTAGAAGTGAAGTCTCAGAAGGCGAAAAAACGATTTCGCATGCGAAATATTTTATGTTATCAGTGTTGATTGTGAGAATAAATGGAGTATAATTAAGTACATAGAAGCACGGAAGGCCGCGCTTCTATTCGGCGAAACGCCAAACTCAAAGGAGTCCTATATGTTTTTACCCGAAATCAATGAGTTCGATAATCCCGATCGTTCCGAATGGAACTCAGACGCGGAGTCAGTCTATTGGCAGTTGCGTAGCGAACAGTCTTACACCGAAATTAAGGAAATTACTCTAAAAGCATTTATGGACGCAATTGCGGTGATGTACCCGAAGGACTGGCAGGGGGACGCGAATTGCGAATCTTTCAAGCTTGCGGAAATGGTGTGCGGCGACGTGACTGACATTTACGCGAAAGTTGGGGATCGCTATTTCACGTTCTGCGACAAAGCCACTATTACACACTCGTCGATCATCAATCGGATCACGCGGGAGATGGGGCTATGAATAACACCACCAACAAACACCTGCGCATTTTGCGGGAACCTCTCAAAAGTCAGGACATCGCTGTGCCGCTTAAATCGCTGGGCCGTCACATCGCCAAATGCCTGCGCAAACGCCAGTCCGTCAGGGTGCCCGCGATGCGGGCGAGTGAACTCGGACAGGTGCTGCGCACGCTGGAACTGAAACGGGCTTACGCCTGATTACCTTGCCGCCCTGCGGGGCGGCAATTCAATGACTTTGAGGGGAACATGATGAGTAAACATGAAATAGCGATAGCGGATTTTGAAATCAACGGACAGCAGGCGGGGGAGGTGATCCCGTCCGTTTCGATTGACCGCATTATTGCCCTGCGTGAAAGCGGTCTGAAGCAGTTTACCGACGCGCTGGCGTTGCTCAGTTCTGCCCGCCGATTGTTTCTGGATGCCTGTAATGTCAAATCACTTTATGGCTATGACATCTGCGTGAAAGACGCCATTAACTGGGAAAGCCAGCCGAAGCGGGCGCAGGATGCGATCAGAAAAACGATCGACGGCAAAATCTGGCACAGGCTGATGCTTGAAACCGGCATGTATACCCTGATGAGCACCCGCCAGCGCGATGAATGGGACAGGCAGGTATCGGGCGAAAATATGCCTGAAATTACGCTAGATACGGTGCTGGCGACGTTTAACCAGCTTCACGTAAGTAAAAATGACACTTTTGAGCAGGGGGTGATCGACCTGTTTAAATCGCTGTCATGGGATTACAAAACTAACAGCCCGTGCCGGTTTGGCAAAAAAATCATCGTTTCCCGCCTGATGGAAAGTTACAGCAGCGGCCGCAATTATCTCGGCACGCCTGGGCGGTCAAAGCTTGATGACCTGACCAAAGTGTTCTATCTACTGGAAGGGCGCAACGTGCCTGATCACCGCGTGTCTGAGGGGGCGAAATTCGGGGAGTATTTCGAGCGTGAGGGTTTTTCCGGCGCGGTTTACGAGGCGGAATATTTCTCGATGCGTTATTACATGAAGGGAACGGCGCATATCACCTTTAAACGGCCTGAACTGGTAGACCGTATAAACGACATTGTTGCCCGGCATTATCCGAATATGTTGCCGCCGAGGCTTTAGACCCGAGCGATGGCGGGGGAGACTCCGCCAAATTTCGCCGCCGTTAAAACCTTTTGCAGGAAACTGCTGCGGCTGCGCCGCGGCGGTTCCCCCCGCATTTTACAAGCTTGTCCAACCTGATGCGCTATCTCTTTTCCCCCTCATTATTCTTTTCCTGGTACGACTCTTTTTGGTCTTCCTGCTGTAGCTCTGGTTTTCCCTCTGTTTCTTCCTTCTGTGCTGAGTGTCCGGCGACATGTTCCGGGACTGGGCGTCACCCTGCGGGCACGGCTGTCGTGAACAGAGCCAGCAAGCTGTCTCTGCCCCTGCGGGCTCTGCCCGCGGGCTTCCATCCTGACGCAACGGCGGGCTTGCAGCGGCCAAAGGCCGCGCCGCCTGAACTGCCGGTGATACCGCCACCTGCGCTAAGGCCGCCACGACGTTCCGTCGTGGCGGCCTTAGCGCATCCGTTCCTGGTCGTTGTTTTCATCACGGTTCCGTTACCGCGCGGGGGGCTAAACCGTAGTGCTGTCTGTGTGCAAAAACAAGGGAGGATAAATGCCGCAAGCGGCCCCTTGTTTCTTGCCCCCATCCCTCACTACGGCGCCCCTGCCGCGAGATAACAGACCGTTAGATGATTTTCACAAACAGGAGAGAACCCGCATGCACACACATCACGTCAACGACAACACCGCCACAAGAAAAACGCCCGAAAGATGTGCGCAAATCATCAGCGTTATCGCCGAACAACGCGCTTTATTTCGTCGTCTTGAAAGTGTGGGGGATCTGCAATTCCAGCGTGAACAGGAAGAAAAGGAAGTCGATTCGTTAGTTGGCCAGCTCGCTGAAAACGTTCTGATATACGGCGTGACTGACTGGTCATGCAGAAAACCGAAGATTTTATGGGATATCGCCAGTTTCTGGTTTGCGGCGCAGCGGGTGGCTATCCGCGTATACGGGCAGGCCGGGCGGCTGGCGGTGGAAAATGCCCGCCACGACCTGGCTCAGATGCTGATGCATGAAAAATACTATTGGGACGCAGAACGCAGTCCACGTAAACCGTAATTCATTCATTTTTCGATTTAAGGGGAGGCGTTCCCCTCTATTTTACCAGAGCTAAAACATGATCTCGATAAGTGCGCTTTCACAAAAATCAGTAACCCGTACACCGGTTGTCGTCGGTTCTGTGGTAACGACAAATTTATATTGGTTGGGGCGCGGCGTGGTGTATGAAATTCATGGAGAACAAAGGCCGGATACGGTTAAACCCCTGGGCGGCGGCGTCGTTATTTCCGGTGGTCACGCGGAATTTGACATTGTGCATGACTGCGGAAAATTCAGCCTCCGCCTGCCGGAGTGTATTTTGCGCGGCGTACAGTGGGACGTTTTAGACGAAATAGCCGACGCGGAAGAAATTCACCGGCTATATGTGAACGCGAAAGAGAAGGAAGCAGAGGCAAAACGTGAGAAAGAGGAAAATACCACGCGATTTAATGCTGAAGTTGAGCGGTTAAGAACGGCTCCCGAATATGCGAAACTCGAACAGGGAGAGTGCAGCAGCGGAAAGTTAGCCGCAAAAAATATCCGTAAGGAGCTTAAACAGTTTACCGGTGTAAAATTCTCTGTGCGAAACCCTCACTATGGTTCCGTTGATGTGAGCTGGGAAGATGGCCCGACGTGCGAGAAGGTGGACGCCGTGATAAAAAAATACAAAGACGGACATTTTAACGCCATGCAGGATATTTACGAATATTTAGAAAGTCCCTTCAACAAGGTCTTTGGTTCGGCAAAATATCCCGATTCTCATCGTACCTATTCCGATGCAATGGTTGAGAAAGCGATCGCGAAAATATTGCAAGAGTTTCATCTCGGCTATGATACGCCGCCGACGGTCTCCGAATTCAGAAGCGGGATTCTGTGGTCGGAAAAACGCGAAGTATTCCTGCACGGTTTGCAGTCAAAAACTCATCAGGTATTAGGTGAAATTGAGTGAGTACATGGGGTGGCATCTGTCACCCCTCTATTCTTCCGTTCGCTCGAATACAAGTTAGTTCGCACTGAGCTGGTTCTCTATAAATCCCCGTAATTCACGATGTAAATACAATATTTTCCATCACCTCTATACTCAGAAGTAACTCTGTTGTTCAACCGAAATAATCATATTTACGCATCATAATTTCAGATTCATTCAGTAGCAGAGTTGCTGATTTTTTTTGCTGAACCCATTCTGGATTTCTTAGGAGAATTTAATTTTTCCTTTCTGATAACTTCCTGAATTGCCTTCTCGGTAATGCGAATATCCACCAGTTCAAGCGCTGATTTTATGTCAGCAGCACTGTACCCTTTCTGGGTTGAAAGCATGACGATATCCTTACTCAGTGATGAAAGAAGGTCATCACGAGAAATTCTGTTTGGTGATAAATCAGGTAGCGCTTCTAACTTCTGCTTTGCCAGATTCAGTTGTTCCTGTGTGAAAAATTTCTGAATAGCCATTGATGTAAACCTTTCATGATATTTGAAAACACCATTTCACCCCAAACCCACAGACCTTTCCAGTTTTTTCATTCCCTTTGACGTAAATTCAATTTTCATATATGCAGTGGCAAATTCCGTGAAATGATAGTAAAATAAGGGACAGGAAATGTTTTGTCATTACCGTCTGCACGCAGACAGCCATGACAAAACTACTGGTCAGGGCTTCGCCCCGACACCCCAGCACCGAGTTAAGGTTGAGTTATGGCTAAAAGTGAAAAGCGTCAGAGGAACACATTAATTCAACTTCGTTGTACTGAAGCTGAGGCAGAGGCCATCAAAAAGAAGGCGATGGCAGCAGGGATTTCAACGTCAGAACTGTTGCGTCGTTCCGCAATGAACCGCCGGATTATGGTGCGAACGGATATCCGAATGATGAATGAGCTGAAGCGACTGGGTGGTCTTCAAAAACATCTGTATTCCCAAATGCATGAAACCATGACAACTGAACTTAGCCGTCAATTCTCAGAAGTTCTTTCCGGTATCGTCATTGCAATCAACGCTCTCGACATGACACCTGTCCCAGCAGAAGAGATTAAAGACTGATGAACGTTATCATCCCGACAAAGCGTCGCGACAAGAAAACCAGCTTCAACAAGCTGGTGTCTTATGTCAGCACGCGTGCCGAAAAGAAAGAGGGTGACGTGGTATCCGCAGAGATTTCGAATACTCATGTTCCGGGCACAGAGTACGTCACTACTCCTGGCTTCGGACGTCTTATCAGTTATGTTGGCCGGGAAAGCCAAGAGTCATCAACTCAGATTATCAGCATGTCACCAGAGGGCATTCAGCGAGTGCTCTCTGGTGAGGTGCTGTGTGAAACCAACTGTTTTTCTTTAGGGTCAGCAGCCGCAGAGATGAACATGACGGCGATGCAAAACCGTCATTGTAAAGATGCCGTTTATCATTTTATTCTGAGCTGGCAGGGTGATGAAGACCCGACTGCGGACGCTATTTTTTCCAGTGTTCGCTATAGTCTGGAAAGCCTCGGTATGAAAGACCATCAGTACGTCGCTGCTATTCATCGGGACACTGACAACATTCACTGTCATGTGTCTGCTAACCGTGTTCACCCGGAAACTTTTCGCGCACAAAATATGTGGAACGATGCGGACACTTTGCAGAAATGCTGTCGTGTACTGGAACGTGAATTGGGCTTTAAGGTTGATAACGGAAGCTGGAATATGGATGAGTATGGTGACCTACATCGTGCCCGTCGAAATATGCCAGCAGTACCCCGTGGTGCTGCCAAACGTGAGATTTTTTCAGACCGTGAAAGTCTTCATGGGTACGCCGTTCGTGAAACCCGTGAGGCCATTAGTCATGTAGATGAAAATGGCCGTCTGGACTGGGTATCTTTGCATAATTTACTGCACACCTCAGGGCTCGGATTACGTGAACAGAATGGTGGATTAGCCGTCTATGATTTGATTCGACCGGAAGGCATTAGTGTCAAAGCATCAGACGTTCACCCGGCTATCAGTCTGCCTGCAATGGAACAGCGCTTTGGTGGTTTCCAGGCGGCACCGCCGACGTTCAATCCTGAATGCCCTGAAGACGGTATCGTTACAATGGATACAGTTTATATGCCGCAGCTGCATGTTCGTGACCAGGACATCCGTCGTGAACGTCGCGAGGCGAGGGCTGTTGTGCGTGAAATTCTTCGCGCTCGTTTTGACGCATATCGCGCAGGTTGGGAGAAGCCAGACCTGCGCGTTCGTGCCCGGTTCCATCAAATTTCGTCACACTGTATGGCGATGAAATCTCACGTACGGCAGAGCGTCCGTGACCCGTTGTTACGAAAACTTCTGTATCGTGTTGCTGAGTTTGAAAAAATGAAAGCGATGGCTGAGTTACGCCTGCAACTCCGTGAAGAACGTAAGGAACTTGCGGAAACCGGAACGGCGCGTCCGCTCACCTGGAAACACTGGGTAGAACGTGAGGCACTACAGGGTAACGTCGCTGCCGTCAGTCAGATGCGTGGCTGGGCATATCGGGATAAACGTAAAACACGTCAGCAGGAAAAAACAGTTGGCCAGCCTAACGCGGTTGTACATTTTGGACCAGCCGATGACGCCCCGTTGTTCCGTTCAAATGAACATGAAACCCACCTTCTACGTGACGGTACAGTTTGTTATCTTCGTGGTGGCCAGCCTGCCGTTACGGACTTTGGTGATCGCGTGGAGGTTTACGTTTCTTCAGATGCTAAATCCGACCGTTTTAATAATGATCTGGCTGCGGAGCTTACTGTCTGGAGAAGTGGTGATCATGCTGTAGTTCAGGGTGAACCAACAGCTGTGAATCGGGTGCTTTATTCAGGTGTCGTTCGCAACCTGAACAATGATGACGGGCGTCATTTCAAGGTTAGTGACAGCAAGCAGCAGGCGAGTGTCATCGCTACGGAAATCCATTATCGTCAAAGCGATGTCATAACAGAACAGCACAGAATTGAAAGACAACCACGAGACGATGAGAATAACCAGCCGTCTATAGCACTACCACGACCTTGAGGGATTTGATGCGAGGCACATAGATATATCAGTATTTATAAGTCGCTGATTGCACAGGGGTTGGAGCCTGTACAACCAGCTAACCACAACAACCTTACTAGGAGGCTGCAATGGCTGCCATCGATCCTATTCAATTTTCACCTTTGCGCAAGTTTTTTCCAGAATTGACTGAAATACAATCAGTACACGTTTGTATGTTGGTCTTCGGGGGAATATCCGTTGAAGATATTGCTGAACTCAGAGAAGTTACCTCGGATACTGTTAAGGAATCCCTCAACTCTACTCAGAAGCGTCTCGGTGTCAGCTCAATGAAATTATTGCGTGCAATAGTTATTAGCAGGGTACTGATGAGTATTTCGCTGTATTTGTATAATGAAAATTGAGTTAATTATTATTTAAACTCAAATTTAAAAATCTCAATCTTCCTAAGCCTGCGAATTTTGCAGGATTTTATTTATTAATTAATATTTTCAATGAGATATATCACCCCCCTATAAAAAGGGGGGTTTACATAATTAGGAAAAATCCTATCTAATACTTACATTGCTAACACAAACCATACAGTTGCTCACGGGAATGCATTCATGCCTGCTCACTATAATAAAAAAGGGATGTCGGTCCTTCTTAGACTGACTCCTGAGATGACTAAAATGTTAAGTGAGGCTGCTGACCGTTCTGGCCGCAGTAATACCCGTGAAGCGTATGTTCGTCTCGAAGACCATTTAAAGGCTTTTACCGATCTCGCCACACCAGGGCGCCGTTTTACTGCCGAAGGCAGCGATACAGATAAATAATCTCTCTTGCCGGCATTTATAATGCCGGACTTTTTTTGAAACTTTATTATGCGCACTCTCACGGGTACGCAGGGTGTCCCATTATCTTTTCCCGGATGCTCGCTCTTTAACAACGTGCCCGTTTAATCCTGATCTCAAGGTCCTCTCTTGCCGGCATGCATTGCTAATGTGCGGAAGATGTCCGGAGGCTAAGTCATGGCCTGCCACACATCAGGAGAACCCGCCGGAAGGCGGGGCGGTGTAAAGAGCGAAACTATTAACTAATTTGTTTTTTGCGCTCATTTCACTGGCCGGGACAACGCGAAGTCGGAATTGTGGTGCGTTACCGTTATCCCCCTACGTACAAATTCGATGTATCCATTTCATGTCCCGGGGCGATCCGTCGGGCAACCTGTATCTGGAGACGATTAGCACTGCACTATCGTGCGGTCGTGAACGGGCATCCCTGATGGTATCAATCCACATACGCTAAGTGACAAAGAGCATTCTGTGCAGGCCCACTCCTTTGTGAGTGGGTCGGCCCGGAACCGCTTACGCAGTATATCTTTCTGCTTTATCTGTTGCCCAGGTTGGTGGGTAGAATTTGAGGTGAAATATGAAACTGACAAAAAGAAAACGTGAAGTGTTGCGCACGAAGTTTGGTGGTTGCTGTGCCTTCTGTGGCAGTGATCTCCCTGCCCGCGGATGGCACGTAGAAGACATCGGGGAGGTGTATGTTGACGACGGTATTGCTCCCGTCTGCACTGAGTGCCACTCTTCACGCGGTAATGCCTCTCCCGAAGCGTTTCGCTCCATGCTTGCCGAACAAGTAGAGCGAGCAGAGAGGCACAGCATCAATTTTCGCACAGCTCTGCGCTTTGGCCTGGTCAGTCCGACCCTTACCCCTGTTAAATTCTGGTTCGAACGGTGTATCGCTGAGCGCTCAGAATCCACTTCAGTCTCTTCTCTCAACATTAGTTCTGCTGCCTGAAGGCAGGTCATTCAACTACTATTTATTTTGGGAAATTTCAAATGAACCGAGTTTTAATGCGGCGGGCATCACTTTGCCTCGCATTGCTATCACCACTGCTCGTTGCGTCATGCTCTACATCTACTCAGGGTTTACCTGCTGTGCCGGTGGCACAGCAGTGTGCAGATTGTGTATTTTTTCAAGTTAAGACTTGGTTTTTTACGCCAGATTCAGCAGCAGGGATGCAGGATGTTTTACGGAGCTTGCAGAGTATTTCTCCTTCGTCGCTAAATGAAGGGGATAGACTTCGAATCATTCCTCGTTCACATGACCGTGCAGTTCCGGGGATTTTCAGTGAACATGGTAGAGTTGATTTGATAACTGAAACCTCATCAGTAACTACTCCTGGGCACCCTATCCCCTTCGTCACGGGGTCGTCGGCGGGAGTGTTCACCGCAGTACTCAACCCCTTGCCTTTTTCTGGCAAATTCCCCTTGAACTTCGTCAGTTTCGAACTCAGCGCAAACCTGCCCGAAGGAGGAAGTGCCATACCTGTGAATAAGGTATTTAACTCGGGCCGGATTAAATTTCACAATGGCGAGTCGCTGCTTCTCATCCAGCAGGTCAAAGACAAGTATGTCGTCTGGCTCGTTCGTGCCGACTTTCCCATTTGAGGTGAGGGTGGGTATTTTCAGAGATACGATGTTCGCTCAGTTGGAAGGGGGCGAGTTTTCAACAGACGAGATTGTTATCGACTAACCCGCCCCGGCGGAGTTTGCCGTTTTTGGAGGGATGAATTTCTTATGAAGTAGCAAAACGGGAAGACCGCAGGCGAATGTCAATGCAACAGTCATGATGTTGCCCTGAGTCGCTAAGTTTGGCGAGCCTGTGTAACGACGGGTCAAGGTTCCTACATCAAAAATAGTTCCGGTAAAGCAGCACGACAGCCAGACGTGCACCGGTTATCAGCGGCGATTGAGCGACAGAAGACTCAAAGGCATGAGCGCGGTCACTGCGAGAGTGTGGCGCAATAATCTGTTGCAGACTCTCCTGCGTTAATCCATTTACAGAAACATCCCCTGCATCTCCGGAGTCACTTCTATGTCTTTTACCGAACGGGCAGGGCTGTTTCCGGTCCTGCTGTTGACCGGCTGTGCGTCACCGGCCACCGTCACCGGACCGCCTTCAGGCAGCGTGGTGGACGGCTATCTCACGCGAAGCGCCGCCGATATTAGTGCCATGCAGTATCGACTTCACCAGAGCGGACCGTCCGCACAGCGGCCAGTTTCGCCTTCAGCCGCTAAACCGTTAACGCCGCTGTTGTCTCGACCTGCGTTATTTCCCGCGCCTTCCATCAAACCGTCTGTTGTGAGCGTGACGCCGCCTAGTTCAGGTGCCGGTCCCGCCGATGGTTTCGTGCGGCTGGGGGGCGCTGCACCGACGCTGCGTTCTGCTCTGCGAAAAATCGTCCCGCCCGGACATACGTTGGTGTTTGATAAGACGGTCTTCCCCGACTCGCCCGAATTGTGGCAGTGGTCGGGTAATGATCGTTGGGTGAACGTGGCGAACAAACTGCTGGCCACACGCGGTCTTAAGGCAACCATCAATGAGGCCGGTCACACGGTGGCCGTTGAACCGATACAGTCCGCTCAGTCAGCAAAAATCACAGGTAAAGTTGTCGGCACACCGATGTTGGTCGGGCCGGTAAAACCTGCGGACTTAGATCCTCATAACCGAAATCCGTTCCGGGGGGCGTCTTCTCCCCAGGTGAATGGCGGCGTTGTTAAGCCGGGTTCCTTTGTCCAGGTCAGAACACCTGCGCCTGCCATGAAAGTCTGGAAGATAGATAAAGGCTCCACGCTCCGGCAGGGATTTATGCTCTGGGCCACACAGGAGAATTGTCGGCCCGAAAAAGGCAAATGGACGGTGCGCTGGGATACGGGAACGGACTATCCGGTCGATTTTCCCCTGAACTTCACCGCCTCCAACTTTGAAGATGCAACGGCCCAGCTCTTTATCCTGTGGCGCCATGCGCAGGTACCACTCTTCGTTAATGGCTATCGGCAGCAGTGCCTGATAGTTATCAGTGACGGGAAATAAAGATGGAAAAATTTATTTATGATGCCGGGCACACAGTGCAGGGCAAATTAACGCGCGAAGCGTTTTCAGACCTGGTCGTGCAACTGCTGGCCAACAGCAAACCACAGGACGGTGACAATCCTCTGATGCGCGCGCTGCGCCTTTTCCTGTCCAAGCATGGGACTTATTGCGGGGGTTACCTGCTGTTACATCTGAGCAGGATAACGTGGTTGTGGACCACGCCGTTCATAAACCCACTTTGTGCTGAAAATGTGGTCATCGTTGAGGTGGACGTCATCGACGATGAGTTCATGGAGATGACCGTCAAAATCGGGGTTCCTGAAAACTACCCACCCTATCCCCCGCTTTTCTTTGATGAACGGTATACCGGGCGGGAACGGGTAATTTATCTCTTCACCCCTCAGGCAACGGAATGATTTCCCATGGCAAATTGTCGACGAGCAATATTGCATCGTTGGCGAATTTTGCTCTTTTCATTTGTAGCAGCGCGTGAATTGCAGGTGTGCGTCCGGAAGATTTATTTGTGGGCATGCACAGCGCGTGCGTGATCTCAGTACCCAGATGCAGATCACGTGGAATACGGCAACTTTGGGTAATCGGCAGGGAGTTGCTTAACTCCGTTATGTTTTCAATGTTAAACGAACCAGGTCTGAGCCTCCACTTGTTCATAACCTCGTCATAGTCTGTTTCAAGTTCAGCCGTATTCAAATTCATCCTGTAAATACTGAATGCGCTTTCCTGATGCTGGATAGCAAGCATGTTGCCGTAATGTATTGCCATCGCGGGGTTTACGGTCAGGTAAACATAACCCGGCGTTGTCTTCAACGCGTCACAGACATTCATAAGAGATCCTGCCTGGGCGAGAATTTTTCCCGTTCGCGTGATTTCCTTTGCGCGGGACAGCGTTGTGCCGTGGTACAGCGTCAGCAAGGTTTCCGTCATAGCCGTCTCTCTATTTTTCTCTTATTCCGGGCAAGCATACCCGCAAAGCCGGGGCATTTTCATCGATTAATCCGTCAGGGATTACCTGCTGCCGTCTGCCGCAGTGCCTGACCGTCATTCGCGACAGGAAACATCATGCTAAAAAAATCAATTCTGGCTGTGCTGACAGGCACCGTTCTGCTGTCAGGCTGCGCTTTTGAACGTATTAATGACGTTAACCGGTCCGCCGGTGTTACGGCGGATAAAGCCTCCGACCTTATCCGCCAGGCGAGTGAGAATCGCCCGGTGGTGCAGTTTCAAAACAACCAGTACGTCAGTCCGATACCGCTACCTGACCCAAAGTATAATGCTCCCCGTGAGGTCGTGAACTGCGATATGCCTTACCGGGCCAAGACACCGCAGGACATCTGGCAATTTAGCCAGGATATTGCAACGGTCTGCCACATCCGGACGCGGGTTACGCCGGATGCTGTTTCGGTTCTCAGCGATCAGGGCACCGAAAGTGGTTCACCGACACAACGCCTGGCCCAGGTTCCATCCCCAGCGCTTTCTGCCAGCGGCCAGATGCGCCCTCTGGGAGAGTTCGGGACCGGCGCTCCAGTTGCAACAACGTTGGCCAGCGGGGGGGAGTCCTCACGTAAATTCTCGGATGTGAGCTACAGCGGAAATCTTGGAGGGCTGCTGGATATTGTGACTGCCCGTCTGGGTATCTCCTGGAAATATGAAGATGGCATGGTGACCTTCTTTTACTTGCAAACGGCGCGGTTCGACATTGAACCTTCGGATGCCAAATACGCCCTGACCGGCTCTGTGATAAGCGGTGTTACTAACAGTAGCAGTACAGACAGCAGCGGTCAGGGGGGCGGGGGAGCTGGCGGCGGGGGCAGTGGGGGCGTTTCTGGCGAAAGTGGCACCAATTTGAAATCAACCGTGGCGATGGGTAACGACCTTTATGCCGATCTTAAATCCACGGCGGAAAGCATGCTCACGCCGAAAGTCGGGCGGCTTGATCTTAATAAAACTACCGGTACGGTGGTGGTAACTGACGTACCAGAGGTGGTGAAACGTGTAGGTGAATACTTAACTTCAGAGAACACAGCACTCAGTCGCCAAGTTAACCTGAAAGTGGTGATCTACAGTATCAACAGTGATACCAGCGACGCGGTAGACCTGAACTGGAACGTCATCTATCAGACGTTATCTAGCAAGTACGGCATTAATCTTGCCGGACCGACCAGCTCCACAGCCGATGCTGGTTCGCTCAGCTTTTCCGTGCTTGATACCGCCACCGGTGCTGCAAAACAGTTTGCCGGTTCTTCATTCCTGTTCGACGCCTTATCAAAACAGACAAAAGTGGCCGATGTTCGCACCATTCCGTTAATGACCACCAATATGGCCTCAGCCTCGGTGGTGGTTGGGCGTCAGATTGCGTATCTCAAGAGCACGACCAGTACCCCCTATGTTAGCGGAAACAGCACAGTACCCTCTGTCACACTAACACCGGGTTCGGTGACGACTGGAACCAACATCACCATTTTCCCAAAAATTCTCGCGGGTGATAACCGCATGATGCTGAACATGTTCCTGAACATTTCGAGCCTTATCGCCATGCATACAAGTGGGCAAGGCGCTAACCAGATTCAAACACCGGAAGTCGATTCGCGCTCAGTACCACAACGTGTCTGGCTTAAACCGGGTCAGACCGTTGTTATCAGCGGGCTAGAGCAGAATGTGGATAACGCCAGCAAGCAGGGGATGGGGTCGCCTGACAATATGGTCACCGGCGGTGGCCGTTCCGGCGAAAAAACAAAGCAGTCCTTCGTTATTACCGTCACACCTTTTGTCGGATAAAACCTATGAAGACAAAAATCAGAAAGCCCGCCTCTGCCTCGGAGGCTGACCATATCCACGTCCTGACATTTCATCAGCGCAGGTTTGTAGTCGGTCTTACCTGGCAGACGATACGGGCGCAACGCAACCCCATGAAGGAAATCCGGCGCGTCGGAAAAGAGCAGGGGCTGGATTTAGTTGCTGTACGCCAAAGTGACAGTATTCAGGCCGGTTTTGCACCCAAGACACGACTCCGCCTTCGCGGTGCATATTCTCTCTCTGTCGCATTGGCTTCTTTGTTGGAGGGGTGCTGTATTGCTGTTGTTGCGCTCGGGAAAGACTCCCAGGGTAATGCGCAGTTTACCATGATGGGTAAAACGGAACGCGGGGGGATCCACCCCTTTTCAGACCGTATTTATTCCGAAGTTGACCTCCAGCAATACATTATCGACCTGAAGGATCAACTGCGGGGCAGTAAGGGGAACATGGAGATACCCGTCCACGGTGACCCGGCTTTCTCATGGGTTACCACCCCGCTTGACCTCGGGGTACTGCTCGCGCCGTCAAATCTGTCCAAAAATTTCAAACTTCGCCCGCTCACATGGGGGATGACGCGTGGCCAGCTCGTTGCAACAGGCGTCGCTGTGGTGTTAGCCATAATTGCTCTGATGGTGTATTTGCATTTCGAAAACGAACGGGAAGCGGCGGCACGGCAGGCAAGTTTGAAAGAAATTGCCCGTCAGGCCGAGCTTAACCGGCAGGCGCGTTATAAGGCCGCATTGGAAGGATTGCGTCATCCCTGGACGGATCAGCCATCGGTGACCACCTTTATTTCCCATTGTCGGGAGGGGCTTGACCGGGTGCCCATTTCCATTAAGGGGTGGATCTCGACTGTCGTAGTTTGTACGCCCTCGGATATCAGCGTGCAGTCCGTGCGCAGAACGAACTCGGCAACAACGACAGCTCAATATGTTCAGGCAGTTAAGACGTTGTTTGGTGTTACCGCCGTGTTTAATTTTCAAAACAGCAGCCTGACCTCCTTTTCTCTTCCGCAGACATTATCGCCGGAAGGTGATGATCCGATGGTGCCAGTGGGCGAGCGGCTGATGAACTTCATTTCGTTGTTTCAGGCGCTGAATATTGATCTATCCGTCTCAGCGGTTCCGATAAAGAAAGCAGAAAAGAATAAGCAGGGTGAGGAGATGCCACAACAGGACTGGCTGACTTACACCTTTTCCGCAGAAACGGACATTCCCCCGCAGCAGATTTTCACCGGTAACAGTTACACGGGGATCCGGCTTTCAAGTATCACCCTTGCGGTCAACAGCGCCGATGGTTCACTCCGATATAAAATATCAGGATCACTTTATGGAAAACCTTAAATACGCAGTGTTGTTTCTCCTGACGTGTGGCATCGCGCATGCGGATCAGGATGTCAAAACGGTGGGGGACCTTGACCATTTACAAAGCGGACGCGTGTTTTATGACGCGCAGACCGCCTTTAATCGGTCAAAAATGGCGGCTGGGCAGGCGGATACCGTGCAGGTGCCCAGCGCTCCTGTCACTTCTGTTACGACTACCCCCGGAAGCCCCGCTGTCACGCCGCCTGTTCCTGTAAATACGCTGCCTGTCCTTGAAAAGGTGGCGGGGGCAGTGGCTACTCTCAATTTTGCTGATGGTTCGTCAGCAATGGCCAGAGTGGGCGACAGTATTCAGGGCGGCTTTACGGTGAAGTCTGTTTCGATGCGCGGGGTGGTTATTCGCCGCAGTGCAGATGGCCATGAATTTACTCTGAATTAAGGTGCCATTATGAATCTGAGTGAAAGTACACATACGTTGCTCTCCCTGTCGCAACTGCTATCAGGGAAAGTTTTCTCAACGGACGTCAGGGAGAATATTCGCCTGATAAGGGAGAACGAGACGCAGGGGCTGTGTCTGTATGTTCTCAAAGAGGTTGACCAACACACGGAGTTTTTTGAGATCCGCGAATTGCTGCGTAAACAGGGGCACGATACCTCTGTGATGTGGTGCGACCGCGAAGAACTCGAAAAAATTTCCCAACAGTTCAGCGCCGAAGATGAGGCTATTGCTGGCAGCAGCGATTTTCAGAACCTGAATCTCAGTCTTATTGAAGAGGCCGTCAGTCTGCGCGGCTCAGATATACACATACGTATTGAGAGCAAGTTCACGAGTGTGTTGTACCGTATTGACGGTAATCTGCGTCGTATGCGCACCGAGTCAGCGGAATGGGGGACGCGGATGATGAACACCCTGTTCAATTCCATGAGCGAGCAGCAGAGTCACTCGTCGCTCAGCTATAACGAACCCTGCGATGCGCGCGTGCGTGAGGAGTTCGTGAATAGTTACGGGTTAAGTACCTGCCGTTTCGCCAGCCGTCCGGGCGGGCAGGGGCGGCTGGCCGTTGCGATTCGCCTCGTCAGCCGGCGTAAAAAAAGCCTGAGTTTTGATGAGTTAGGACTCACACCATCGGAAGAAAACATACTTCGCCGGAGGCTTAGCTCGGGCGGCACGTTTTATAGCGGGCCTACCGGACACGGTAAATCCACCGTGTGCCAGTGTTCAGCAGAATTCCTGGCGGTGGAGGATACGGGTGAAAACTTCATGTCAGTTGAAGACCCGATTGAATCCCCGATAGAGGGGCTTTTCCAGACACCCCGAGGTAAGCAGACATTTGGTGAAGCCATCCGCAATATGCTCCGTATGGATCCAGACCGGCTTTACATCGGTGAGATCCGTGAGGCGGACAGTGCCATTGCCACAATAGAGGGAATACTGACCGGTGTCTCTGTTATAACGACCATCCACAACCAGAATCCGGTGGATATTCTTCAGCGACTGAGAAACTTTGGTGTTGAGTTAGATCTGCTGTTTGACCCCACTATTATCTCCTGCCTGGTTGGCTTGCGTTTGGTGCCGCTGCTGTGTCCGAAATGCCGGGTGCCCTGGCACGTAGGGCGGGAAAGCGTCAGTCCGTACATGCGCGACCTGGTGGAAACCTATGCGGGCAGCGAAGGGGTTTATCTGCGCGAGCCGGACGGATGTGATTGCTGCGACCAAAGTGGCATCAGGGGCAGAATCGGCGTCTTTGAGGTCATTGAAACCGACAACGAATTTATGCGGTTGTATGCCGGTAAAGGCAAGCTAACCGCCTATCTCAACTGGATGGAGAAAGGGGGCGTCACGCTGTGCGCGAATGCGACCCGGCTGATTAAAGAAGGGCGCGCGGATCCGGTTTGGGTTCATCGTCGTATTTGTAATCTTGACCGGGACGCCAGGCTGAAGATGGGGAGTGAGTTATGAATAAGATCGCACGCTTTATCTATCAGGCCACGTTTAATGCGCGGGACCGTATTGAGATTTATGACGATTTCCGCCAGTACCTGCTCGATGGCCGTTCCGCAAAGGAAACCTTTCAAAAACTCATTGATAACTACAGCCGGCGCGGGAAAAATCCGGGCGACCCGGTGGCGCAAATCCTTCAAGAGTGTAGCGATAATCTCGCTGCCGGATTTGGCCTCGCCGGTGCCCTGCGGGAGTGGTTCCCCGACCAGGAGTTGAGCATCATAGAGTCATGTGATATTTCGGGAAATCCAGAAGATGGCTTTCTCAATGCCATGGGTATTGCCGCTGGTACTTCGCGGATAGGACGCGTGGTCAAAGCCACGACGATGATTTCGGGGTATCTGCTGATGCTGTCCGTGGGGGTAGTGACATTGTTTTGTGTGATGCTCGTCCCGGTGATCATGCAGGCCGTGCCGCTCAGCCAGTGGAACAGCTTGCAGACGGGCGTGTACTACTTCTACCTGTCGATAACACAATACTGGTGGGCCATTATCCTTTTACTCGGCGGCTCGGTGTCGCTGACGGCCTTTTCATTACCACGGCTGACCGGGCGTCTGCGGTATTTTCTGGACCGTTTCCCCCCGTGGTCGATTTACCGGCGCATACACGGGGCGGCATTTATCATGAACGTGAATGCGATGTTTTCTGCGGGGATACCGATGAAGGATGCTATTCGTGGCATGAAAGAATCCACCCGTTCGGCCTGGCTGTATGAGCGCTTAGATGCCCTGGAAAGAGCAATCCCCGACGGTGAGATGAACCTCGGGCAAGCGCTGGACGTCACCGGCTACGACTTCCCGGATGAGCGGGCCATTATCAAACTCCAGAGTCTGTTTGATACTAAAAACAGTGAAGGTTCGCTGAAACGTTTTGCCGACAGCTGGCTGGAAAAGACGGTAGCAGATGTGGAGATAACTGGCGACAGAATGCGTATCGGCAGCCTGTTACTGTGTGCCGCACTGGTTGGCGCACTGATACTCATTATGTTCAGTCTTCTACAGAAGGCTTTCTTCTTTAATTAGCCCTCTACCCATCCCCTTCGCTGTTTGGGTGTTCTGAAATCTTCAACTCGATTTTATATATTCCCGCAGGTCAATCCTGCGCTCATTTGTTACGTCTGAAACAAAGGAAAGATGACATGAAATTCATGAAAAAAGGTATCTCCAATATTACCGATTCCATCAGTGCGCTGGGCATCACGGTTCTCCTGATCGGTGCGGTTCTGGCGGCAGTGACGATCGCTTACTACCTACTGAACAGCACTAGCCAAGTTACATTGCTGACCTCCGTCATCAGCGAAACGCGTAACTTAAGAAACTCTGACGGGTATGGTACTGCGGACTATGTGCCCGCCCTGGTGGCCGGTGGGAGTATTGCCAGAAACTACAACGTCACGAACGGTAAGATTTATAACAAATCAGGGGGGCTCATCACCATCACCGGAAATGGCCTGGGATTCATCGTGGTAGACAATGGAGAGCCCCAGCGCGACTGCGTGAAAGTTGCCAAGAGTATCGGGACGGCGGATATGGCATCCACCCAGATTAATTCCACCACCATCACCGGCGAAGTGACCGCCGCCGATGCTGCTACTGCGTGTGTGGATGGCAATAATACTCTGACATTCACAACCAAATCCTAACCTTACCCCTCACCGCTGTAATTTTTTACAGCGGTCCTCGCTGTCTCTGGAAAAACTTATGACATTCACAACGCTCCGGGAGTCGGACTTTATCGATCTCTATCTCGGCGAAGATTACGCCGAAATCAAAGGACTTGTCGGGGGTGCCGGGCTTTTGGTGCCCGTCCCCGACAATCTGACCGATGATGCTAAACAGTTGCATGAGCTTTGCATTGCGCGACATGTTGAAACGGGGCGCAGTGAATTTTCCTGTTTTTATGACTCTCGCCTGTACCGTGTCACCGTCTCGCATGATCTTTTCAACCGGGTGAGTTTGGTGCTTCGTCAGACGCCGACGGACATTCGCGCGTTTGCCGACGTTCCGCTCAGTACCTCCCTGCGCCGTTCCGTTGAGCTGCCTAGGGCTGCCGGACTTTTTCTGATTGCCGGGGAAATGGGCTCTGGCAAAACCACCACAGCGGCCTCGGTACTCCGGCATCGGATTGCCCTCACCGGCCAACTGGGAGTTGCTATTGAGGACCCGCCGGAAACTATGCTCCAGGGACGACACGGGAAAGGGCGGTGTATACAGCTTGAGGTCAGGGAAAACGAGGGCTACGCCAGTGCAACGCGTAAAGCGTACCGGATGGGGGCAGCAGCCTTTCTGCTCGGTGAAATCCGCGATGGTGCCACGGCACATGAGGTGCTGAAGGCGTCGCTGAGTATGTTCGTGGTGTCAACCATTCATGCTTCATCGGTTATCGAAGCGCTGGAGCGTTACGCGATGTTCTGTGAGGAAATCAGCCCGACAGCCAAATCGAACATAGCGAGCACACTCTTTGTTGTTGCACACCAGACGATGCGGATTAACACAACGAACAATCAGCGTAATGTTGATATTACGGGATTTAACCTGCGCAACACCTCCATAGCGGGCACTATAAAGGCAAAAATTGCAGCGGGGAATTTTCAGTCATTGGCCGACCAGTTTTCCTCTATTACTTATGACTTTAAGGACTAAACCGTGAAAACACTGAAACGGGGGATCGCGCAAACTACCGACGCCATTTCCGGGTTAACCATTGTGTCCGTCATCCTTGTTGTTTTGTTGATCCCGCTAAGCCAATGGGCAGCTGAAGAGTATCGGATGAACGCGGCTGCCGGACAGGCGAATACGGTGCAGAAAGCGGTTAACCGCTACATTGCGGACCAACAGGCGGCGATCGCAGCTGGTAGCAGTTCGTCGAGTGCGTTTACCCTAACAGTTCCTATGCTGGTGACGGCGGGGTATTTGCCGTCGGGTTTTTCATCTACGAATACTTATACCGCGACGTACCGGACACTGATTTTTCAGCCTACAGCAAACAAATTCCACGCGATGACGTTTATGTCCGGTGGTTCAACGTTGACGCTAAGTCAGGCCCGTAAACTGGCAAATTATATCGGTGCCGCCGGCGGATACATTCAGAGCGGCGTTGCTAAAGGTGCGCTGGGCAGCTGGCAGGAAAATCTGTCGGCCTTTGGTGGCTACAACCCCGGTGATGGCAGCGTAGTTATTGCTGGTTTTTACTCCAACGGAGCGTTGGTAAACGACTATCTCTATCGTCATAGCGTGGCCGGGCATCCCGAACTTAACACCATGGGCACCGCACTGGATATGGGCGGCAATGACATAAACAGCGCAAACAACGTGAACGCCAACAACGGCAATTTCTCACAGACGGTCAATGGCCAGACGCTGAATGCGTCCGGGGATGTGAATACAGCCCGTCTGACGGCGCAGCAAAGTGTTCAGTCAAATGGGTGGATCACGGCAAACGGCAATATTACCTCAAACAGCAGCATAAATGCGGCAGGGAATATTACGGCAAACGGCAACATTACCTCTAACAGCAGCATAAATGCGGCAGGGAATATTACGGCCAATAATGATGTGACGGCAGCGGGTACGCTTCGGGGCAATAATGACCTGGTACTGGGCGGTGTTATGAAACTTGGGCAGGTCAATACCGCAGGTGCTTATTGTGATACCTGGGGCGCAGTAAGCCGCGACGCGTCTGGCGGCATACTTTCCTGCCAATCAGGCACGTGGAAATCTTCAGGAATAAGTAAAACAATCGTGCGAACAGGAAGTGCAAAAACCGTGGCCAGTGCGTCATGCGCGGATAATGAAATCCTGCTTGGGGGAGGCGGTTCGTGCGATGCCGGTTCAGATAACAGATTAAAGTGGAGTGCCCCGTCGGGGAACGGGTGGGGCGTGGCATGCCCTGATGCGACGACTTACGCGTATGCCATTTGTGGCCAAAACTGAGCATTAATTCGGGCCCTACCGGTAGCCCACAACGGTAAAAGTACCAGGTGAACAGCCATATGAGGGATTCGTATTCGTCACAATCTTGAAGCTAGCATTTACAGGCACAGGTTGCCTGTGCAGAACGACGTCTCCCCCTCCCGGTGCGGTTCTTGTCAATGACAGTCGGTGGGGTCTCATAAAACCTTTATAACGACAGTCTCCACCCGATAGCGTTCAATCCGTATGCGCTGGGAACACGTCCCGGTGCAGGATTTCTTTGGCCCGTATTCTGGTTCAGCACCTCTACCTTTAGGTCCTACAGGTGAGAAATGAAAGCCTCTCTCTTCTTTACTGCGTTTTTTTTGGCTGCGGTCAGCATTCTGCTTTCTGTCGTGATCAACATACAGAAAGAGACTATTGCCGTCGTCACACAGCAACAGCTTTCCAGTCTGTTTCTCAATTATGCCGAGGCGCTCAACGACCGATACCTCTCCGGAACACCCGCTGACGGTGACATGACTGCAACGATAACGCTGCCTGTTTGGCAACCGAGAAGCAGCCAAATTGTTGTCCGTGTAAGCGGTGGGGTGGGGTACATATTTATGCCTTCATCGCCAGGTGTTCTCTCGCAACTCCTGCAGGATACCGAAAACAGTGCGCATATTGGGCTTTCGGATGCGACAGGTATTCGCACACCCGCTGGTGTGGTTCCCCGGCCCTCTTTTATCCCTGCCGGATATGTTGTTTACGTGAGATAACGATGATGCTGATAGTGCCTTTTGTCGTGATTTTTGCCTTGTTCCTCGCCTTCAATCTCCCAAGGCTTTATGAAAGCGCAAAGGATTCTGCTTTTCGTTCGTGCGAGGAGACTGAAAAAAGGCAGAATACGGCGCGCACACGCCCCCTTCTGGCGGTCATTCTGCTGAGCGGCGGCGTGTTGCCCGCCTGGTTGATTACCCACAGTCCCCTTTTTTCGCTCTTTGTCCTGCTACTTGGCAGCGCGGCATACATAGACTGCGTCACGCAATGGGTGCCCGACGTGTTGATATTTTCGCTTTCATGGTCCGCACTTTGTACCGTGTTGCCCCAGGAGCCAGATGCATTGCCTGCTCTGGCTGGGGCGGCCACCATGCTCATCCCAGTTCTGACGTTGAACTTTATTGCCACACTCCGCGGTCAGCCTCCGGCACTGGCGTTCGGTGACCTCTATGTATTGCCTGCTTTGGGTGTTTGGCTTACACCAAACTCGGCCGCAATTTGCCTGTCAATCAGCCTTACCCTGGCAATGCTCGCCGGTAAATATTTGCGCGATGTGCCTTTTATTACCGTTCTTTATCCGGTCTTTATGGGGGGCTTCCTGTGTGGCGGCTGGTGATCTTCCTGTTTTTCCTGACCGGAGCTGCGTCAGGGGCCACATTTAAGAGGCTACCTCCGCCAGGAACTGCGTTGTGTTTCCGAGAGGCCGGTGTGAAGTTCGGTGTGGATTGGCGGCTGTTGCAGGCCATTGCCGAGGTGGAAAGCGGTCTTAATCCTCAGGCCATCGGACTGAACAAAAGAAACGGCAGGGTTCTCAGTGAAGATGTCGGGATGATGCAGATTAATTCCTCCTGGTTTCCAGTGTTGAAACCGATGGGGATAACCCGTGAGATGTTGCTGAAAAACCCATGCCAAAACATCCACGTTGGGGCCTGGATACTGGCAAAGAACATTGCGCAGAACGGCGTGAACTGGACGTCTGTCGGTGCTTATAACGCTGGATTTAAAGAGGCTAATGAGCCCTTCAGAATGAAGTACGCCAGAAAGGTTTATGACCGTTATCTTGAACTCACCGGTGCTGGCTGACAGGTCGTCTTATGATGGTAATTACAGGTAATTTAAGGAATGACAATGCAATATGACCATAAACAAGAAGCGAAGCAGTTCAGGAGGGTAATGCTCGATGTGATGGAGATTTGCCCGCAGCGATTTCAGGAAGATATTCTCCTGAGCATGGCAATGTTAGATGAAACCCGGGATTTTTTCTTTCCAGGTGAAATTGCTGACCTGTTGGATTTCTTTCACCGACTGCAAGGCGGGCGGCTCGTCAGCCGCTATAGTGCGCACCAGAAGGCTCTGCTGAGTAACATCATTCTATGGCTTGAAGCCGCTCACCTCCATCACTACAGGAAAAGCTATTGCCACCTTACTGGCGAACCCCGCTATAAAGAGTTTCTGCGCCTAAAGCAGGCACAGAAACAAGATTTAGAAAGAATGATGTCCTCTATTCGTAAGAGCGGCGCACGGGAAATCATCATCACTGACCTGCCATATGTATCGTCGTTATCGATTGGGCTCATTATTTTTGTCTCGTTGACGCTAGCGATAGCGTTCTACCACTTCTATCACTGAAACTCGAGGAACGGCGATGAAATACAATTTCAAACATGAATCTCAACTCAGTAGAAAAAATAAACCGATTTACTTATTTGGGTTTGTTGAAGTTTTAATTTTTATGCTACTGACTTTTAGTCTTGTTTTTATGTTGATGACCTTGTTTTTAAATTAAGCATCGCATTAATTAATTCACTTTAAAGGAATTGTAAATGGTTAAGCGGTTATGCATATTTACCGTTATATTTTTGTTTGGCTGGTCTGCATGTTTGGGTTTGTTAGGCTTCACTTATCATTATAATTTCACTACGGGTGGCGATGGTGATCTCAGACCTATGCTCACAGCGTTCATCGTTAAGCAGTGTCGTGATGAGAATAAAGGTTTGATGAATGAAGTGGTGAAAAATAGGATGAAAATAGATGACTACTTTATATCGTCGTTTGAGTGCCAAAATAAAAAATCAGACAAGATAATTTATCAAATGTCAATGGCGTCTGCTGGATATCAATATATGGCTTGTGTTGGTAAAGCGGAGAGCACGGGTGAAAACGAAAGGCTACGATGTAAATCTAACTTAGATATGAAAATCGCGATTATAAAAGCGGTGGGTTATTGAGTATTTATCCTTTCATTTTTTATTTACTCCTGAATTTTTAAATCATTTCTTCAAATACCCATGCACATAAACGAACTTGCCATGAGACCGAAAGTTTCTGCGCCGGAGATATTCTTTATGCGATTTTTTTTGTCTTGCGCGTTAACAACAATGCTCACCGGCCTGATGTTTTTCTCATTAAATGCGCAGGCATTCTGCTTTAACGAGGCGGGGATGCGCTATCACGTTGCACCCCAACTGCTTAGAGCTATCGCCGAGGTTGAGAGCGGAATGAACCCTGCTGCGACGGGGTATAACCGTGACAGGCAAGGACGCATCACCAGTCGGGATTACGGACTGATGCAAATTAACTCAACGCACATCCCGCAGTTGAAGGCGATGGGCGTTATCCGCAGTGAAAACGACTTACTGACGCAGCCCTGTCTGAATGTGCAGACCGGTGCCTGGATCCTCGCACGGCACCTGCAGGTATGCGGGCTCACCTGGCAGTGCCTCGGCAGTTATAACGCCGGTTTTGCCGACAGCAATCAGGCCCGCCGCATGATTTACGCCCGAAAGGTTTACACCCTGTGGCTGGCGAGCCGCTAAAAGAACGCAAGAACCCCTTCTGCCTCATTTCCTAAGAATTCTGACTATTTCCCGGAGACATCATGAAAATCTTCATTCCCGTCGCGTGCCTGGCGGCCGTTTTGCTGTCTGGATGTCAGGCAGTGTCTAACGGTAATACCGTACCGCCGACGCCTGTTGCGTCGACCTCACCGACGTCAACCGGGGTAGTACTCCAGCAGCAGCGCCTGTGGCTGGAGGGTGACATGTCAGCCGATACACCGCTGCCGGTGACCACTATTCGCGCAGACAGTGACCGGGTCACGCTGTCCTGGCACGGTGATGCCGTCGAGTTGCTTACTGCGCTTGCCCGAGCGCGTGGTCAGGCCTTCAGCTATGCAGGCGTGCGTCTGCCACTTCCGGTCGACATTGATGTTCAGGGTGTTACTTACTCGAACCTGCTGCGCATCATTGAAATGCAGACGGTCTGGCGAGCAACCTTCACGCAATACCCCGGCCAGATGGTGCTGGCGTTTATGCCAACAATCTCAGAGCGACGCGGAGGCAGACGATGAAATCCTGGTTTTGCGTCCTCTTTTTACCTGCACTGCTCACGGGGTGTGCGGGATTTCACCTGACCAAACCGTCGGGGCCAGTGGGGCCGGATGGGGCACCGCCGCCCGGCCCGGACGCCTATCTTTCGCCACAGAAACGCGATACCGCCGACGTCTCCGATAACCGTCGCGAAATGCTCACCGATGCCGCCCGCACCCTGGGTTTTCGCGGGGGAAAGGCGCAGCGAGCCTGGGAGTTAAAGCGTGACCTGGAGTCACGGGCTTCCCGACTCGATGCCACCTATGACTTCCGCCCACTCATCAGCTCACGCGGCTGGTTGCCGCCGGTCATTACGGAAGCGGTTGACGTCGCACACGTGACGTCAGATCAGATCCGAACAGCCAGTCATGTCTACGAAATCATTCAGCCGGAGCGTTTTGTCAGTAACCCGCCGACATGGCGTACCTGGCTGATGGCAGGGCTGAGTACGGCGCGGCCTGATGGCCCTGAAGGCTCGTTGGTACCGGAAAACGGAGTTCAGCGCGATATCTGGCAGGCGGCGCTGACAGCGGGATGGGCTGAGGGGCGTCAGAGTGCTGATGACACGCTTGAAGCGAACGTCAACCGTCTGACCCGCGATTACAACGGCATGCTGCAGTACGTCCTGCTGCGTCGCCAGAACCTCATTACCGCGCCGGTGGTCACTGACCGTCAGCAAACCGTCACGGGTGACAGCAACAAGCTCACCACCGGCGATCGCGAACGTCGTCTTGAAAGCCGTGCAGGGTTTATCACCGACCGGTCTAAGTGGAAACCGGTCATCAATACGGAGAAACGCTAATGCCTGAAAAAACCTTTGCGCCCTACGCCTTTGACGGCGGGCTTACCCCTGAGACGCTGCGCAGTTTTATGGTCTGGTGTGCCCGTCAGCAGTCCAGCGATATTCACCTGCAGGGTGATAATCACTTTGTCATCGGCCGCCATGGGAGACTGGTGCGCGCTAGCCCGTTTGCGGTGGCTGACGATACGCTGGCCAAACTGATGGACGATGTGTTTACGCCCGAACTGCGCCCGATGGTGCGCGGGGGTGTTTCGGTAGACAGGGCACTACAGCTCGACGGCAACGCGGACGGACGCTACGGACTCGAGCGAGGTGAGCGCATCCGTTTTCGCGTGAACCTGCTACAGGGCACAGCCGGACGTCAGGACAGTACCATCGGCTGGACGTTGCGCGTTATTCCTTCGGTCATTCCTCCGCTGGAGGAGATGGAACTCCCCGCTGAACTGATGGAGCACATTCTGCCGGCTAAGGGGCTCGCCCTGTGGGGCGGCATTACCGGTTCGGGAAAAAGCACGGCGCTGGCCTCCACTTACCGTTATTGCATGGACCATTACCCGGACAGAAAAGTCACCACGAAAGAAGACCCCATCGAGTTTATCCTCGGGCGTCCGGGAGATATTTTGCCGGCGCTGCAGTCGCAGATTGGTAAGGACATTCCGGACTTTGCCACGGGGATCCGCGCCGACCTTCGGCGCGCGCCGTCGGTTATCGGTGTGGGTGAAATGCGCGACCGTGAAACTATCGATGCCGGTATTCGTGCTGGCCAGCTCGGTCACCTGTGTTTATCGACGACTCACATTGATTCCCCGGGTGAGGTATTTGCGCGCCTGATCAATGAGTTTGCGCATGAGAGTCGTGAAGCTATGGCCTGGGCACTGCTGGGCGTACTGCAGTACGTGGTGGTGCAGACGCTTTTGCGCACGACAGATGGCAAGCGCACGGCCGTGCGTGAGTACATCATCATTGACGATCATCTGCGCGAAAAATTGGGTGAAATGCCCTGGTCGCAGTGGGGTAAGCACGTCAACAGCCTCATCCGCCTTGAAAAGCGCCGCATTGTTGATCAGGCCTGGTTGCTCTATCAGCAGGGGCGTATTGATGCCGCCGAGCTGGCAGTGGTGATGTCTCCCCGTCAGCGTCGCGAACTTGAGGCAGAGAGCATCGCATGAATGACAATAAACAGCACTGGCCGCCCGGTTATTGGCGCTACGCAGGCCTCAGTTTGAATGTCTACGGCGTACCTGGTTGGCTCTTTCTCCTCTATCTCTTTTGGTTCCGCTTCCCTTCAATGGACACCCTCTATGTTGTCAGCGGTGCTATCGCTGTATTCCGCATTCTGCAGATGTTCGGCTGGTCGGTGGGCGCACTCATTTCACGCCTGATGCGTCTGGCCCGCGGGAAAAGCCTGAGCGGGCGTCCCTGGTGGTATCGGCGATTCACCGACGGCGAATAGCCTTTTCATAATCTGAGTTTTCAGGAGGCCTTATGGAACACCCTGAACCTGAAATGCGCATCTGGCTGGCCATCCCCCATGATGAACGCCAGACGGCCGTCACTGCAGGCGGCAAACTGGCCGATGGCCTCAACGCCATTATCTGGAGTAAAGAAGAGCAGTTATGGTATGCCCGCCCCGGCGCAGACCCCGAACGTATCAAACCCTGGCTGCCTGACCGCACACTTCGAAGCGGAGGCGGAGATCCAGCATCCGAATTTTATGATGCGATGACCTCGGAAGGCCTGATCCTTAAGGGGTTGCCGGTGATGGATGGCAAACGTCACCGCGTGGCCACGTTGGAAGATAAATCCGGCAAACAGAGTGGCGTCTACCGGGGATTTCTTGACGGACGACCTGCCGGCTGGTTCATCAACTATCACCGTGCAGAAACCGAAAAGAGCGTGACCAACTGGAAGGCCAGCGGCGGAGAAGCGGATCCGCACGTACGGCTGCATATCCGTGCGGTTATGCAGCAATCTCAGGACGACGCGGCGCGGGAAAGAGCGGCGACCTATGCGACACAAACCGCGAAAGCCCACGCGCTGTATGACCGTTTGCCACCTGCAGACCCCGCGCATCCTTATCTTCAGCGAAAAGCCATTACACCCACGGATGACCTGCGGCAAACCCGCAACGGTGCCCTGGTAGTCCCTTTTTATGACGTATACGGGGCCTTTCAGACCCTCCAGTACATTCCGCCTGAAGGCGATAAATACCTGTTTAAGGATGCGCCCAAAGTCGGGCACTACCTGGTGGTGGGCGGGGCGCTGCGTAACGGCGACCCCATCCTTTACGCAGAGGGCTACGCTACGGCGCGTAGCCTGTCGATGGTCACCGACCGCCCGGTCGTGATGACCATCGACGCTGGCAACATGCTGGCGGTGGCCGGCGTGCTTAAGGCGAGCTACCCCGACAGTCCGCACCTGTTTATGGCCGATGTCGACCACGCAAAAGAAATAAACAAGGGTGTGCTTTCTGCCGAACGCGCGGCGGCTGTCACTGGCGGCATCGTACTGTTGCCGGACCTGACAGCCGCTGAAATCGAGCGCGGCTATACCGACTTCAATGACCTGCACGTGTTCCGCGGAGTTGACCGCCTGCGTGAGACGCTGCTTCCCGCTATTGCTCAGGCTCTTGAGCAGCTCAACGATAAGGATACCTCCATGGCCACACCTGATGACGCTCAGCCTGCGCCGGATAATCTTGCCGCCGCGACCCCGGATGCCGCAGTGGACTCCACTCCGCCCCGCCGGCCCGGTACGGCTAAAGAAAAAACGTACGAAATACTGAAGTTACGCGATGAAGGGCTGAAGCCCGCGCAGATTGCGGAGCAGCTAGGCATCGGCCAGACCAGCGTTTACCGCATTCTGAAGGCGCAGCAGCCTGAAGCCGCAGTGCCAGAACCGGCAGCGGCAGACATGCCAGCCGGCGGGGGTAACGATTTACCCGCTGCGCCCCCTGCGACTGAGCGTGAAACTATCACCCTGTACCATGGCTCACCTGCCACCTTTAGTGCCATTGACGCTGAAAAAATAGGGTCAGGTCAGAACTTTATGGGGCGGGGATTTTATACAGATACATCTGTTATAGGCTTGCACTATGCGATGGAGGAAATAAATCATCCGGACTATCACGTTTATGAATTAGAAATACCTTCTCACTCGATTATTTTAGATCGCTGGGACAGTTCATCACTGACGGACGCATTGCGTGAGCGAATCAGAGAAGCCGGTAAAACGTTTGATCAGCAACGTATAGAGAAAGGGGATACTTCACGGTTGGGGATCGGAGATTCACTGGCCGACTGCGAGAAAATAGATGCGACATTTTTTATGCACGCCAGCAGCCCCGAAGGTATGCGTATTCTTAATGAGGCAGGGATCGATGCCCTGAAAGACAATAGTTATATAGCCATTATCAACACAGATCTGATTGATAACCTTCGGTTGCGTTCTGCAGTAGGGACTATAAGAACCGAAATGACGCAATACATTGATAAGGCGTTAGGTAATGCCGTTCAGGACGCCTCAAAACTGTCAGATATCCTGCAGGAAAAACCGGATGTTTCAATTCATTATGATGCCATCCGTTCAGAACTGGTCAGTCTGGCAAAGGCTCAGAATAAGCCAGAAGAAGCAGAAAGGCTGACCGCTCTGCTTACGCATACTTTGGTTGAAACTATTGATAGCACCCCTGACAGAAAAACAACTATTACCCCGTTAAACCGGCTGTATGCGGAAGCAATAAGAAGCCTTGGCCTGAATCACGATAATAGTTCTGCAACGCTGGGTCACCTGATTGATAGCGCTGTTATCAACATTAATCCTCACCATAAACCTGTTGCTGACCCGGTTAAACCAGAATCAGCTGCAGCTGACGCGACGTCTGCCCCTGAGTCGGTCGTTGCGCCGCCGGTGATTCAGGGCGAGCTGCGCGAGGCGCTGGATGCATCAGGAGAGGTGGTTGATGCCCCGACCTATGCCGGGGCTACTCTGGAGCAGATGGCTGCGCAGGCCCGTCACGATACGGACTTTGCCAGACAGCAAGCGGTGTCAGAAACAACATTATCCGCTGCACCTGCTGCTGCGGCTGAATTACCCGCGACAAATGCACAGGATTTGGCGTCGCAGGTGCAGGCATTGTCTCAGCAGGGCCGTTCTCTGGTTCAGATTGCCGCAGAGCTGAACCTCGGCGTGAGTCAGACACATCGTCTGCTGCAAACGCTGGAGTCACCGGCGGTACCGGATACGGCGACGTCTGATTTACCGATTTCAGCAGAAAGCTTACCCGTCTCACCGGGCGCTGAAACCTCTGTTGCACCTCAGCCGGCGACGATGAATACAGGAGCCGAAGAGGCAATCTCTCCTCTTAATACGGCGCAGGCAGAAAGGGCTGAAAGTGAACCTGCCCAGACAGCAGGCGAGGCGGTAAATCAGACCGAAGCATTCCTCGATGATCGGGTGCGCGATATCGAGATGCCGTATCCGCCTCGTGATGGTGGTAGAAAAAGTGAGTTCACAGACGAATTTTCTGACGTTGAGCTACGTATGCGAACGTTGCTCAGTAATGCCGATACATTGAACGCTGAACAATTCGCTACGCAGTTTTCCAAGCTTGTGATCGAACGCAAAGCTCACACTGGGATAGGGATGAGCTCAGATGAGTCTGACGCGGGGATCTACCCAGACGAAGTTTGCATCGCGCTTGAAAAGCAGCTGGAAGCGAAGATGGAGCAGAAGTTTGACAGTGAGACCGTTGCCCCTGCTGCCTCTGTGCCTGGAGAAAAAGATGCCATTCTGACCGGACCGCGCCGCATGACACCGTCGGATGAGCCGGTGCCAGAAGCGCTCAGGCGCATCGACCTGGATAAGCTGCTGAGCCGCATGACGGATGAACTGCATCCTGATGGTAAAAGTGTGCTCTTTAAGCTCGACGGTGAGCATGCCTTTACCGATTACGGCAATCGCCTGGTGATGGCGGAGGGAGCCAGTCATCACGAAGAGAAAGTGCTGGCGGCGCTCCTGACGGCCGCCCAGTACTATCACGGGCGCATCGAGCTGACGGGGAGTGATGCCTTTAAGTCTTATGCCATCAGCCTCATCGTGGCACACAATTTGGACGTCACGATGAAAGTGGCCTCCCAGCAGGCTGAACTGACCGCCGCGCGCCGCGCAACCGGGCAACCCGACGCCCCCGCCGATGCGGTTGCCGGGACTGACCCAGGGCCCGCACCGATAAACCCCCAGTCAGACCGGGCATCAGCGCCGACAGCCCCACCAACAGAACCCGCTGTGGCAACCCGTACTGAACCAGTGACAGCGTCACGAGGTAATGCGTCGACAGTGCCGGAGACGCCGCCTGAAAAAGAAACTTCCACCATTAAACCGTCCGTGCATACCCCAGCTGAAAAAGCCCGCGAGCCGGTTACTGGCAAGGTCACTGCCTGCGGGCAGGCGCCGTTCCGTTTCGAGGCCGGCGAGTCCGAAAGCACCTTTATTACCTTGCGCAGTAAAGAAGGATCCCAGACATTTTGGGGCAAGGAGCTGGCCGGACTTTTGCGTGAAACCCGACTGGAACCCGGACGCATGGTCACGCTGCAATGGCATGGGAAACAGCCCGTCACCGTCAAGGTCCCCAAAAAGGATCAGAACGGCGTAGTGATGCGCTATGACTCGGTCGACACCCACCGTAACCAGTGGTCCCTGACGCCGGTCGGCGGGGATCGGGTGCAGACCGGCAACGACCAACTGGTGACAATGGCCGCGTTTGATGCTGCACGCTTTACACAGGTTCAGCACGCTGTAGTCACCCGCCTGGGGCTGGACATGCCCGCTCCACCGGTGCCGGCAGACGGCCTGTACTGGCTGCGACCTGACGGGCAGGGGAGTCAGAACCCGGGCGATGCGCTCTCCGCCCCCCGACCTGAGATTAACGATAAAGCCGGTGCGCCCGTGATGTCATCGTGGGCAGAAGACGGTTCGGTTGACCTCTATCTGGTCCAGGGCGACGGTCATTACCTGCAGGGCGTGGTGCGCCGTGAAGGCGAGTATCAGCACGTGCTGGTGAGTCTGTCAGGCAATAAAGAGGCGCCGCCGATGGTATTCAATGTGCTCACGCCAGACGGTGCAGTGCCGATTGGTAGCGGGAATGGCATCAATCGCGCAAACGGCAATCCTGTTCCACGGGAAAACCTTGTTGTGCATTTACAAGGGGATGAACAACGGCGGATTGCCAAACTGGAAGCCCCGTCAGATATGTCACCCGCACTGCACGCCCGCCTCGGTTTTGATGAGCGTTACAAAGCTGAGGCGGCTTTCCCAAAGGAGTGGCCGGCGGCGGCACCTCAGGCGGCGCCGGTTACGCCGCCGCGTCCGGTTTAATTCTTGACCCTTCCGGGAGCTTTACATGAAAAAACACACCCTGACCGCTGCGCTTGCAGCGGTTCTCTTTTGTGTCCCGCTCACCGGCATCGCGGCTACATGCCGCGCCGGTAGCGCCGCACAGACCGGCAGTGATGCCGGCTATAACGCGGCGAAAAAAGCCAGCGATGCCTGGTCAGCACGGGAAAGTCAGACCTCAGATCAGCTGCAAAACTGCCTGTCGGGCATCCGCAATATCTCCATCAGCCTGCCAAATCTGCCCAGCCTGCAGGACATCATGAATCAGGCGTCGGAAAAGGTCTGCAGTGCGATGACGGACAAAATCAACAGCAACCTGCCGGACAATATCGATCCCTGGCAGTCATTCGGTCAGTAAGGAGCCCGTATGCATTCCCCTGAAACACAAGCCCCGGCGGCGGCACAGGCCCCTGATGCTATTCCCGATGCGCAGGCCTATGCGCCTGCGCTGACGGCGCAGCATGAGCGGGCACTCGGTGCGGCCTTCGCGCACCGCTGCCTGTCGGCGCTGATCTGGAGCGGCAGCGCGAATGTTGTGCTGGCCATGGTCGCCGCGGTGCTCATCTGGATGGTGTACCACCCACCCACCAAATACTTTGCCACCGAACAGGGCCGACTTACGCAGGCCTACCCGCTGGACCAGCCGGCCTGGAGTGAAAGCGACGTCTCACAGTTCGGTGCAGATACCATCCGTGACGGCTTCACCCTCGATTTTGTGCATTACCGCAATCAGATGACTGCCGTTTCTCCGCGTTTCTCTGAAGAAGGGTTCGTGGGCTACAACCAGGCGCTGACCAGTTCCAACGTACTGGCTGCGGTACGCGATAAGCGAATGAACCTGACGACGTCGACCGAACCCGGCGTCATTACGAGCCGTGGTGTCATCAACGGGCGCTACGCCTGGGAATTCCAATATCCCGTGACGTTACGTCTGCAAGGGCAAAATTCTAACAGTCCGCCGCTGCGCTACATCTTTACGTTGCGCATCCAACAGGCTGACGTCCGCTTCAAGCCGCAGGGCCTCGAAGTGACACAGACCATCACCAACAACGCGGGATAAGGACTTAAACATGAGAACGTTACGTTATCTGCCGCTGTGGTTCGCCCTTTCTGGCAGCGCCGTGGCGGCTGACTCGCCACCCACACCTGCTGCCGGGCAAACGGCGGCCTCCGCAGGCACCGCGCAGACGGCGGCAAGCAGAGGGCCGCAACCGGGAGACGCGTTGCCACCCCCAACCTCGGCGCAGTATGACCAGGCAGAGGCCTCGGTGGCACCGTTGTCCGCCGAAGAAATCCGCCGCTTGCGTCAATTACAGTCCGAGCAGGAGAGGGCCATGGCCACGCCGGGCGTCACGGCGGTGCCGCGCATCAGTGCGCAGACCGTGAGCCTGGCACCGGGGGCCAGTCTGCCGCTGGTACGTAATGCGGTGAACTGGCCGGCTACGGTCAGCTTTATCGACAGCACGGGGGCACCCTGGAAAATTCTCGCTCAACCGATCAGCGGCTCGCCAGATATTGACGTGAAGTGGACGCCTGGGGCGTCAGCTATGACGATTATTGCGAAGCGGGACTTTGTGAGTACCAGCGTCACGCTGGGTCTCGACGGGCTGGCGGTGCCTATCACACTCAGTGTAATGAGCGGTGAGCCGGATACGGCGAAGAAAACCTGGGTGGTTGATGCGCGATTGGATTTGCGTATTCCGCGCCGCGGGCCGGGTGCGGCTGCTGATGCACCGCCACCGTCACGGATTGGACTGCATGATGATGTATTGCAGGCATTTCTGGACGGAGTGCCCCCGCAGGGCGCAAAGCGACTGAAAACCACCGGCGATGTGCCTGATACCGCCGTGTGGCAGCAGGGCGACGACCTGTATATCCGCTCGCGTGCGGACATCCGTGATGAATTCGACACCACGCTGTCATCTGCGGACGGCACGCATCTGTGGAAACTGCCTGTCACGCCGCGCGTCGCGTTCTCCGTTGACGGGCACACCGAAGCCCTCAGCATTGCTCTGGAGTGACTATGAGTGACCAACAAAATTCCGGCGGCCGCAACATCATGCTGATGATGAGCCTGATAGGTGCCGCTGTTATCGCCGCCGGTGGCGGGGGATACGCATTGTGGAGCTGGTATGCCAAACCTCCCGAGGCCGCCTCACGGGTTGATCTCAATCGGGTCGCCGGTACGGCGCAGAGCAGCGCACAGGAGTCGCCGGCTTACCGGGAACTGCTGCGCGAAAACAATGCACGGGGCGCACAAAGTGCAGCGGCACAAAATGGCAGCTTCATTGCCAGTATTCCGCTGCAGCAAGATGTGATTGTGCCACAGGCGACGGCATCTTCACGGTCTGCGACGCCGGTTCCGCGTCCTGCTTCGGGTCAACAAACCACAGGGCGTACGCAGGAACAGGAAAAAGCGCTGAATGAAGCGAGGCAGAAAGCCCTCGCTGGATTGCTGGTCAGGATGCAGAAAGCCCCTACGGCTGCAGACCTGCCGGAAGCTCAGGTACTGGGGGGTAAGGATGGGGGGTGGTCTGCCTGGCGTGACTCACTACCAGGAAGTGACGTACAGCTAGCCGCCGACCGTCGCCGGCAGGATGTGCTCAGCGGTCAGCCGCCGGTTGAAGTCGTTGCACCCTATTGGCGGGGGCCGGGGGAAATTTACACCGGCGTGAACTCTGACAACGGGGCAACACCTGTGCTGGGCCGATTTACAACCGGTCCTTATGCGGGCGCCGTGCTTAAAGCCTCAGACGGCGCGAAGCTCTCCGGGGATGGCGTCATCATCCACTTTACAACCATGGCTTTCGCCGGTCAGAACTACAAAATTGATGCCTATGCGCTGCAGGACGACACGCTGGTCGCTAACGTTTCCACCGACGTAGAGCATCACTATTTCCGGCGCATCATCCTGCCGTCCATCCTGAAGGGCATTGGGGGGACAGGAGATTTATATGCACAATCCAATACGCAGCTGCTGAGCAACGGCTTTAATACCGTGACGACGCGGCCGTCTACGCCGGACGCCTCGGCGGTGGCCGGCGTTATCGTCGGCGATACTGCAGGCCAGGCGGCACAGGTATTGACCAGCGATGCGGCCCGGTTGCCTGATCGCACGGTGACGGTCAATAACGGTCAGGTGGTCGCCATTCAGTTTATGCGCGGTGTCTACAGCACCGATGCGGAGGCGCCGCAGGGTGCTTCATCGACCGCCAATAGCGCTGTGGCATTCACGGGCGGTTCGTCTAATCCAAGCCCGTCTGCCGCACAGCTGCGAACGGAAACCCAGGCGCGTATTCGCGCCGCACAGCAAAAAGAAGGTGCCAATGAGTGAATTTGAGAGCTTACCGGCAGAGACCCCCGTGCCGATTGCACCGCCACCGCCATCCCGGATAAAGCAAAGCCTTCTGACCAGACCACTTATCATGGGGCTGTCCCTGCCCTGGCTGGCCGGTATCGTTATTGCGCTGGCGGGGGCCGGTTGGTACCTGTTCTGGCCGGCGTCGCCCGTATCTGATGCTGGTCAGCTGGCTTTTGGGCAACCAGCCGGTTTTCACGCCGTTCAGCCTGCACAGGCCACTGTGGTGCAGACAGGCGGACTGAACGTTCCAGCCACTACTATCGCCCGCGATGTGACCCTGGGGAGCAGCGTCCCGGAGGAAGTCGTCAAGATGATCCGCGAGGGGCGTGATTATGAGGCCGCCAACCGCGAGGCGATTTCACGATTGTCCGATACCGTGCGCGCACAGAGCGTTGCGCTGGCCGACCTGCAAAAGCAGCTGACCCAGAGCAGAGCTGAAAATGCCGCCATGGCCAACAAGCTGACCGTTCTCGAAGCCCGGCAGTCATCACCCGTTGCGAAGGATGATAAAGCCGTGCGGCATACGGCGCGGCGCTCCGCGCTGTCTGGGATGCAGCTTGAGAGCGTGCAGGACGGCATGGCCTGGGTGAGCTGGCAGGGCCGCACCTGGGCTGTGCAGCCGGGGCAGCGCCTCGGCGGGGTCACGATTGTTGATGTCAACGCGGGCAACCGAGAAGTGATCACCAGCAGCGGCGTGCTGCACTAAGGAGGCGTCATGGGCAGTTCAGTTGACGGCATCACGATGCTGGCAAACCTGGCTTCAGGACTGCAGGGCGCGTTCATTCACCTCGCCTTTACGCTGGGTATTCTTTTTGCCGTCACGGGCGCCGCCGGCTACCTTGCACGACAATCGTGGCTTGCCCGTAAAGCGCCCGGACAGGCAGCCAGCGGCGGCAACATGGTGGCCTGGATACTGCTTTGCGGGGGGCTTGCAGGCTTAGATCAGCTTATTGGTGCCGCGGGGCGGCAGCTGGGATGGCAGGTTTCCTTTGATGCTATCAGTTATGTTTCCGTCGGCACGTTCGGCCAGGGCGCGGTGGCGGCCAATGCTCTGCTGACGTTGCTGCGCATGGTCGGCGTCTGGTTCTGCCTGACGGGCGTCATGCTCTGGAGGCGCTCCCAAAAAGACGGTCATACCGGCCTGTCGGCCGGTAACGATGTCAACAGCGGTACGGTGAAATTCACCATCGGCGTAATGATGGTGTGCAGCCCCTATCTGCTTAACGCTATTCAAACCTCCCTCGGCATTCACTGATTTATTAACCCGTCCGGATCGGACGATTTTCTCTGGCCAACTCTGGCCGTGCTAAACCTTGAAGGAAAACTCACATGCTTACTCGCTTTTACTGCGTGGCGTTCGCGCGCGCGCTGATGCTGTCTGAATCCCTGCGTCGTCTCATTTTGCGGGGGTTGTGCGCGTATGCCGCACTCCTGTCTCCCCTGGCTCTGGCGGACGATGACCTGGCGGGCATGGCTGACTCTGTGTCACAGGGCGCCACGTCAGGTACCAAAAGTGCGCTCAACATTGCCCAGTTTATCGGTGTCCTCGGTGTCATCGGGAGCATCATTGCTCTCAAATCCATGAAAAATAACCCTCAGGTCAAACCGTGGCACATCGGCTTGGCATTTGTTGGCGGCCTGATCCTGATTGTCATACCGCAAATCATTAAAAAGGGTCAGACCCAAATGGGCATGACGGCGGTGAGCGTCGGGGGGTGATGGGGCGGGAAGCCGGCGGAAATTGGTCGGCTTCCTCATTTCTTTTAAACATGTCATCAGACCTCTGTTGTCTGTCTAGGAAAAAACCATGTCTATTTCTGACGCCCCAGGGCAGGAGGCGAGTTCACTATTGCCTCTGTTCCCCGATATCAGTGGCAGCGAAACGTCTCCCCGACCGGTTGCTGTTGCCTGCGGTGAACGTTGTCGCAGCTGCGGTACACGTGCGCAGCGAGTGTGGAAAGGCCCCGATGCGCAGCCTGCCTGCACGCTCTGCTGGCTTACGTACAACCTCGACAGTGCCACCGCCGCGCATGGCAACCTTGCCTGGCTGCCTGACGCGCCGGCAGCTGACTTGCTGAACCTGCATCGCCGGGCGCTTATTGCGCTTCGCAGCAACGACCGCGCCCTGCGCAAAGAAGGGAAGCGCGTCTGGAACTGGCTGGCCCGGCACGCTCGCGAAGTCGAGGCTATGTGGGGGACGTCGCGGGCACCGGAATTCGCCGCTGCGATGCACCGACTCTCGCCCGCCAAACGACAGGTGATGCAGCAGCGGCTGGAGGGCTGTGTGCTCATTTTGCCCCCTGACGTTTTTGAAGACCTGACCTTGTTATTGCCCGTCGGCCGCACTGCCGACCGCGCGGTCCATACGCCCTGCTGGGCCACCTACACACGGAGCGACCTCTATGCCAAACCGCCTCATCCGCTGGGTTGAAGACGTCATTACTGCCCTGACGCGCTTTGCCGTATCCCGCGACTTACCCGACTACTGTGACCTGCAAACTGTTGTGCGCCTGACTGAAGACGACCGCATCCGTCACCCTGAGTTGAGTGCGCCCTATATCATGGTCACCCAGAGTGGTGATTACCTCACGGTATACGAGATTGCCGGCAGCTTTCGTGAGTCAGACGACAAGCTACCCTCCGGACATGAAGACGCCTGGCAGGGGCGTCTGCAGCGCATGTCGGAAGCGCTGACGGCACACTACCGCCGCGCGGGTCACCGCATCAGCGTTGTGCATGAATGCGACCCTGCCGGCGGCAAAGCGGAAGTCGGACGGCTGCTGGCTCCGCAGTACCGCTCGATTAAACGCACCGGGCTTGACCTGAAGTACCTGCTTGACGAACAGGTGGAGAAGCTTGCGCCCTGGGTGAACCGTGAACGGACGTGGCTGGTGTGCTACACGGGCCGCGGCGTGCTGGCCGGTCACGAGCTGCGCGATGAGAACGTCCGTCTTAGCGAGTTGGTAAAGGTCAGCCCGGCGGCGGCTTTTGGTCAGAACCCACTGCTGGCTGAACTCACGGGTCTCAAAATTCGTCACGACGCCTTTCTTACTCAGGTGGAACGGGCGCTCGGCGACAGCGGAAAAGGCGTGCTGCTACGGCGCATCGATGCCCATGAGGCGGGGCGCATACTGCGCATGCAGACTGATCCGGCGGGCACCGGTGAACACTGGCAGCCGCTGCTGCCGGACGATCCCGTGATGCCTCGTGGCGTGCGTCAGGGGGAAGACGCGACCGCGCTGCTGGCTCCCTGGCTAAACTTTCAGGTAATGGGCGCTGGCGTCGATGAGATACGCAACAACCTGCTGAAAATCAACGGCGTCTGGCACGGGACGCTTGCCGTGAATCTCGGGCCACAGAACCCACAGAGCTTTTCCCGCCTGCGTGAACTTATTCCCCGCAGTGTGCCGTTCCGGATTCGTCAGGATCTGATGCCAGGTGGCATGCGCCGCCTTGGCGGCAAGCAGGCCGTGCTGAGCTTTACCGAATGGGTGCCCGGACTAAAACCTATCTTCCAGTCGATCTCGCTGCTCGCTGAACGTGAACAACAAGAGCCGGTATGCGTGATGACCATCACCGCTGCAACCTGGGGAGATTCGCCTGAGGACGTCACGCGTAACCTGACGTTGCTGAAGCAGGCGCTGGATTCATGGGGCGTTTGCGGTGTTACGCAGACTTTTGGCGATCCTGTAAAAGCCTGGGTTGCCACGCTGACCGCTTCGTCTGTCGCAAGTGGTCCCTGCCTGCTGTTTCCGCCACTGTCCGAGGCGCTGAACCTTGTGCCGCTCACACGGCCCGCCTCGGCCTGGAACGAGGACGGCAACGCCTTGTACGTGACGCCCGACGGCAAGCTGATGCCGGTAGATCTCGCGCCCTCTAACCAGACCAAGAAAACCAACATCGTGGCCGGCGAGTCCGGCGGGGGTAAGTCGGTGTTAATTAACCGTCAACCCATCATTCAGGCGATGTCCGCCCAACAGCAGCTGTCCTTCTATGCCGGCATTGATAAAGGGTTCAGCTCGCAGGGGATGGTCTCAATACTCAGGGGCGCGCTTGCGCCGGAGCGTCAGGACGAGGTGCTGAGTATTGTCCTGCGTAACGATCCGAACTTCTGCCGAAACCTGTTCGACATTCAGCTGGGACTCACGATGCCATTGAGTTATGAATCCGAGTTTATCCAAAACACGCTGATGGCGCTCTGCATTGACCCCGGCACCGGCGTGCCGCCAAACGCCCGTGATACGCCTGGCATTCTGCGTCGCTTGGTTTCGGATGCGTTCAAATCCTGCCGGGAGGATCCGCGGCGCTATGAGCCTGGACTCGTGCCTGAAGTCGACGCGGCGCTGGAGATGTCCGGCGTGTGGGAAAAAAATCCTAACGCCAGGGACAGTGCAAAATGGTATGAGGTCCGCGATCTTCTGCAGGATGCTGGCTGCACAGAGGCGGCACAGCGGGCGCAGTTCCAGGCTGTGCCGGAGCTTGCAGACATGGCGTCGCTGCTGGGAAACGAGGACTTTAAAAGTAACTACGGCACCATTGAGCGTGACGGCAGTCGGGAACAACTCATTACCTACCTGGCCCGCTGTCTGCGCGACGCCTGCGGTCAGTACCGCATGTTCGCGGGGCGCACGCGCTTTATGATAAGCCCGAAAGCGCGCGTGATCACCGTAGATATCCAGTATGTCGCCGGAGACAAGTCGCCAGCGGGGTACCTGCAGACCGGCATTATGTACCTTTTTGCCGGACATATTTCCGGTGGTGACTTCGTGCTCCCGCAGTATCAGACCGAGCTCTTTCCCATGCTTCATAATCGCTGGCATGCACTGCACGCTGCGCGCATCGAACAGCTTGACCAGGAGGTGAAAACGAAACAGTACGATGAGCTGCATAATGCGAAGGGCGTGCCGTTTATCTTTCCGATGCTCGAAACCGCAGACCGTGAGCAGCGCAAATTTGGCGTACGCACGGTGCTTTCCTCACAGTACTTTCGCGACATGCCTGACGCATTGCGACAGTCTGCCAACTCCGTATACATGGTTGGCGTCGATCCGGAAGACCGCATCTTGCTTCAGGAGCGTTTTAACGTCCCGGACACCACTCTGGACCGCTTCGCGCGTATGGGCAGCGGCCCGGCGGCAGACGGCAGCGGGGTGCCGTTTCTCGGCATCTTCCGCATCAAGGGCGGCAGCACGATTGCCCACATCATGAAAAATACGGTGGGGCCGCAGGAATTATGGGGGCACAGCACGACGCCGGTCGACATGTCGCTGCGCAGAACGCTTGAAAAAGACGTCGGTGCCGCCACGGCCCGTCGCATTCTCGGCCGATTCTTCCCGGGCGGCACAGCCGAAAAGATCATTGAATATCGACGCCGCACGGCGGGTGAGGAAAGCGGGGATAACGTCATCCGTACGCTCGCCAATGAGCTCATCACTAAGCAGGGTTACGACCTCTGAATCATTCCCTCCCTTCAGGAGCCTTTATGAACAAAACGTTACGCGACCGCGCCGGGCGCCGACTGCTTGCGGCTTGCATTCTGTCCTCGTTTTCACCCTGCGCATTCTCCTACCCGACGGAAGAGATGAGTAGTATCCCCATTCAGACCCTGGTCATGCCCGCGCTGCGAACCATGCAGGTCACGCTGGGCGAAATTCTGACGGCCGAAACAGAAACGGGAACTGCCGTCGTTCAGGCGAGCGACAAAACCACCACGGCCATTACCGAGGCGGCGCGCACGCAGCGTGAGGCAGAAAATTTTAACCGCCAGGCTGATCGGCTTGAAGCCGCGCGAACGGCCTACACGGTGCCGGACAACATCTGCAGCGAGTCGGCATCGGGGACGGCCTCGCAGGTCAGTCAGGCCACCCGCGCGGCTGCGTCGAAACTGGCATCCGGCGGCGGAGTCTCGAGCGCCGCCGTGCGTGAGACGTTGGCGAGCCTGCCGGTTTCACCCCGACAGGGCGGGTATCGCAGCGCACTTATCCATGCTGCCTACTGCACGCCGGAAGAAGCCAATGTTTACGGCGGTACCGGAATGTGTCCGGGTGTATCAACGCTTCCCGGTGGGGATATTGAGTTGCGCTCTCTGCTGGACGGGGCGGGACAGCCGGGCAAGTCGCCGGAGCTGACCTTTACGCAGGCACAGACCGATGCGGCGATGGCCTATGTGAGTAACTCAGCCAGGCATGATGCCGGTCGCTCTCCGGGCAAGGGGGAAATTCAGACCGCCACCGGGCAGGAATATCAGGGGCTGCTGACGCAGTACAAAGCGATACAGAGTGCGGCAGTTCAACCGCAGCTGGACATGGTGGCAGCCAGTCAGCCTTTAGATGCCACGCGTGACGCGCTCACTGAAGCCCGCCAGGCCCCGTCCGCTGAATCTTATTATCAGCAGACCGCATCCGCCCAGGCAAAACAAACCGGTGAAATGAGTGAGCGAGAATTCGAGGCATTTGAGGTGGGGCGGCGTTATGCAAACACCGCCTGGAATACCGACCTGCAGGCAATGAGCGGCGATAACCTGACGCGCGAAGTGGCCCGTCAGCAGAGTCTGGGTAACTGGCTGGCTCTGGGTATAAAAAACGAATTACGTCAGCAGAATATCATCGCTGGCCAGCAGCTGGCTCTGGCGGCAAAAGCGGACTATGCGCCGCAACTGCAAGCCCTTTCTTCCCAGATGAGCGCCGGTGTAAGCGTGCAGTAACCCCCTTCTTCATAGAGAACAATAATGACAATACATAAGTGCTTTTCGCCGGATGGCCGCGACCTTCACACCGCGCTGGACGCGGGACAGGGGCCACTTGTGGTGCTCGACCCATGTGGTGAGCTCTGGACGCAGTTCTGGCTGGAGAGCCGATGGCAGTTATGGAAGTCCTGGCGACTGATGCCAGGACAGGCTGAACGCTACGACAACTGGGATGTGCTTGCCGCGCTGCAAAATGTGAATGTGGACGAGGGCGCCGCGGTGCTGGCCGCCGCGCTCTTTCCCCTGATGCAGCCTGAATCTTTGACGCAGCGGCTGATGCACAGCGTGTTGACCTTTGCTGATGACAGCGGCCTTTTTAGCGATCTTCCCGATCTTGCCTCACAGCTTTGGGCCGACGACCTTTGGACGGTGATTGCGCGCTGGAGTCGGCAGTTTCCATACGATGTGGCTCTGCAGAGGGCCCGCACCCTGCTCACAGAGGAAGGTGCTGGGGGGCGGTGCTGGCCATCCGCCTGCGCATGATGACGTTCGCCCATCCGCATGTGGCACAGACGTTTCAGGGCGGTTCCGGTTTTCGTCTCAACCGGCTTCGTCCTCAGCCCGGGCAAATCCTGTTTCTGACGCCTGATATCCGATGCCTTGAGAACCCGGAGCTTATGGGCGTCTATACTTTTATGACGGAATGCCTGTTGCAGTTGAGCGCGCTACACCATCAGCCGTTCACGTTGTTCAGGCCGGCAGTTGCCACACAAGGAGAAGCGTCATGATATCCGATGATAAAACCGGGCGTCCCGACCAACCCAAAAAACCGCCGGTGGTGACCGCCAGACGCGCAGGCTGGTTCGCCCTGAACGTATTTGTGCCCGCGTCAGAAGTTTCACAAGTTTTCCGTTATACCGGTCGCAGTGCTGGCAGGTTATGGCAGCGTCTGCGGGATATCACTGCGGGTCGCGGCGCGGGAGATTACCGCCCCGACAGCTGGGCTCAGGCGGTGGCGGACACCGGTCTCCCTTCTTCGCGTCTTCGCCGAAATCTCCGCGTGAACCTCTCAATCTGGTGGGGGCTTATGTGGCTGACGGGGCTGCCGGCGGTGGGGTTTTTGGTGATGCTGCTGAGCGCTGCCCATGACGTGAGCGTGAACGGCTGGCTACGCATCGGCATTGTGCTGCTGGTGTTAGGACTCATCAGCGCGACAGGATTTGTGCAGGCGCTGGGGGTGACCTACCGGCTCTGGCAACTGGACGAACGGCGGGTGTCTGCGTCAGAAAAGGGCAGTTTTCGGGACTTTCTGAATGAGACGCGCTGGTGCCGCCGCATCCTCAGTGCCGGACTGTTATCCTGATAGTGTGATCGATTTTGCGAGACGGGCCGCGGCTATTTAAATCAGAGAGGAGGGAATAGTGTTAATTCCGCTTGATGCTTTTGCTGAGATGTTAGACGTCAAACCCGAAGAGCTGCAGCGGGCTATCCGGGCCGGTGGCGAACTGGGTGATTTTCCTCTGCCGGCTCATCAACATCTGCTTGGAGCAATGATAATGTTTGACGAAGCAGAAGCGCTCGCATTTGCCCGCAGATGGCATGATTGTGCCGTTTCGATGACGCATGATACTGGCGTCGAACCGCCGGTATCACTGTTGACGTTTGCAACACAAGCGGGGATAGCACCTCTGGCACTGTACCAGGCAGTTACCTCCGGGCAAAAATTACGCGGACTCATGCCGCCAGCGCCGATTTCAACCGTGCCGCCGCTGGTGTTTGAACCTGTCGCCGTCCGACACTTTGTTGAAGCCTTCAGGGGGCTTTTGAAAAAAAACGGATAGTCGAGAGATGAAAATGACAAAAGAAGAGTGGCTGCTGAAGTTTCGCCGTTGCCACACGCTGGACACGTTGGAAAAAGTGTATGAACACCGGAAGTACAACGGGGAGCCCGCTGATGAAGTGGAGATGACGCAGGCTTACGACCATCGCAAGGCGGAGTTTGCCGCCGGTAAACTGTTTGACCGCGTGCCAGCTCACGTATGGCAGTTTGTGAAGTAATTTCCCTCTATCAACATACCGTTTTTACAGGCGGTTTCTCACCTTTTTTCCTACCACCGGCGTTTGCCGACTCTTAATACGGACTCACCATGAAGCTACTGAAACAACTTCAGGCGGCGGCTTTGCTGTGCGCCGCGTCCTGCCCGGCATTTGCCGACGGTGTGGATTACCAAACTATCAGCGACGCCGCGCAGAAGACCGGAGATTTATCACGGCAGGCGCTGGTGATGATATTCGGTGACGTGGTCACGTCCCCCTTTCAGCCCGGGCAGGCCACACTTATCGGTTCATTATTTGCGGTGCTCAACGGCGTGCTGTGTACCGTCGCGCTGGTGTGGTTTCTTGTTGTCACACTGAAAACGCTGTTTAAAGGGGGGCAGGACGGCAAAGTGTTCAGTGCCGGGCGCACCATGTTACATCCCTTGATGAGCTTTGCCGGTTTTATCACGCTGATCCCCACAGCGTCCGGCTGGTCGCTCTCCCAGCTGGTGATGCTGTGGGCGGCGTCAACGATGGGGGTGGGCAGTGCCAATATCCTCACGGATAAGGCTGCGGATATGATAAGCAGTGGCATGTCCCTCGTGGTTCAGCCCACGGCACCTTCCACGCGGTCGGCGGCGCGCGCTGTGTTTGAGATGAACCTGTGCAAATATGCCACCAACCGTGAGCTGGCCATGCTCTATCAGGACGGACAGGCCCGCACGGCGCAGATGACGACCAAAGGCGGGAATGGCGACTACACAACAGGCAACGGCAGCGCGGTATGCGGCAGCGCCCGAATTCCGCAACCCTCTACCAGCGTATTTGACGGACTGTTCAGCACGCCGGTCAGCACTGACAGCGTGACGAATGCTGAGCGAGGGGCGCTGGATACCATGCAGTCTACGCTCGATGCCGCCGCGTCGACATTTGTTGACGCCTACCTGTCCCGTCGTGACCAGGACACAGGCACACTTGTAGATGCAGAAACGACCATTCAGAATGCTGCGGCTGCGTATGAAACCACCGTGAATCAAGCGCTGAACCAGCTGAACTATAAGGACTCATTACAGAGTCAGCTGACCACCCAGCTCAAAACCTACGGATGGCTGTCGCTCGGCGCCTGGTATCACACCTTCGCCACGGCAAACAGCAAAACCAACGCCGTAGCCAACGCCACGCCGGTGACAACCGGACCAAGCCTTCAGGGCGAGACCGGGACAGGCGACCTGTATCATCAGGTGTTCACCGCTTACCGGTCACAGGTGCAAAACAGCTCCTATACCGCGCCACTGGGCACACAGACCTCCAGTGATGATGGGGCAGCGCTGAATGCCACCGATCCCGATGCGGTATTTATCAGTTTTTATAAAAACCCAATGCAGCGGATTACTAAAGCTATAGCAACGGGTGAAATTGGCACTGACGCTGACTTTTCGCATCAGGTAAACCCACTAATCAAGATGCAGACTATAGGCGATTACACGCTGCTGGGGGCCGAAACGGCGATGACGACCTGGACCTTGACGCTGGCGGCCGCCTCAACGGCTGATAATTCCGTGATGGGTAAAATAGGCGGTTTACTGTTTATCAACCCCGGCGCGGTCATCAAGGATGTGCTCACCGAGCTGTCGCCGCCGTTCTACTTTGTGATGCTGTTATTGTTTGCCGTGGGTTTTTCTCTGGCTGTGTTTCTGCCAGCGGTACCCTTCTTGTACTGGATGGTCGGTGTATTCAACTGGCTTGTCAGCGTGATGGTGGGCTGTGCTGCCGGGCCGATGTGGTCGGCCACGCACCTCGGGGCGGAGGAAGATAAAGGAAGCCGCAGCGCCTATGGGTATATCTTCCTGATTGATATGATGCTGCGTCCTTCGCTAATGGTCCTGGGGTTCTTTTTTGCTTCAGTCGCGGTCATGGCGGGCGGCACACTCCTGAATATACTGTTTGCTCCCGCACTGGCCAATGCCAATACGGACTCTATTATCGGACTGGTTAAGATGATTGGCTGGTTGATGATTTATGCGCGTATTGCGACCTTTGGCGTGACGCGCGTCTTCGGCTTACAGGCCACGCTGGCGGACTACGTGATTACCTTCCTGGGCGGAGCAGGGATGGCGGGGATCATGGGCGGGATGGTTGATGACGTCAAAGGGATGTTTGCGGCGGCGGGCGGGGGATCGCGCAGGGCTCCAGGTCTGCAGAATGTACCGAACAGGGGCTCAGATAAAGAAGATGGGGTGAAGTGAATATCACTGGTTTTATATACAGAGTAGAGTATAATTTAGTCAGAGAAACTGCGGCAGGAGGATGCCATGAAAACGGTCCAACGTACTGATTCAAAAGCGGAGACGCTTTGGGTACTTGTCAAATTTGTATATTATTTTTTAGCGCTACCTTGCCTTGTTTTCTTTGCGGCAATGAGCCTTATCATTTATTCAAGCAATGAACCTGGAGGGCATGACCCTGCGATGTCTGCATTCTTCGTCCTGGTTTGGCTTGCTGTCCTTGTCCCGCTGGGGGCTCGCCGTTACTTCAAAATGTCTCGTCGTAGTAAGTTGCTGAAGATGGTATCCATGCTCAGCCGTCCGGATCGTTTTAGCCCGCAGAAGCAGCATCAGGTGTTGGATGCGGGGCGCGGTAAGTATCTCGGTATTGATACTAAAAATGGCACCATCCTTTATATTCACATGGTGAAGAAAGGCTTGATCGACGTTATCGGACTGGATATGCAGAGCTGGACGAACCGTGAGCTTGAAGGCAGCGCTTTGCGGCTTTATACCAAAATGCCTGATGTGCCGGTGCTGAGTGTTTATGCGCATCCCATTGTAGCTAAAAGGCTGTTTGATACGCTGGGCGCCATGGACCAAAACAGCTACGGCAACCCCTTCACCGACTCCTGGCCGGTGTATGTGGCTCAGCAAAGTCGCTTTGTGGAGTACGAACACGGCGTGGTAGTTCCCCAGGCTGTCTGACCGCTAAATCCCTTCTGACGCTTTTCTTCTGACACCGGCTCTTGCCGGTGTTTTTACATCTGTCATTCAGCAGCGGCGCTCGCCCCTGCTTCCGTATTCGGAAAAACCTCATGCAAACCTATTCCCCAAACGCCGCCGGCAGTAATGAGCCGGCCGTGGCGATGGTCACCCTTTGTATGGCCGCTGTGCTGTGCTGGCTTTTCTTCAGCGATTTTGTGCGCTGGAGTTGCTGGTTTCTTTACTGGATGTGGCGATTTGCCGACTTCACCTATATCCACCGTTACGCCGCCGAGCGTATCAACCTGCTTGCTGCAACAGGAAACGGGGCGGAGAACGTTAGCCTCGCTGAGTGGCGCGACGTGATGAACCGGACTGCCGGCATTTTATTTGTGCCACTGGTTCCTCTGCTTGTGCTCAGCAGCTGGAGCGTAGCGCGTCATCCAGCGCTCGGTTTTCGCAGCCGGCGCTGGATAACCGTGCATACGTTACCCCGCGTGATGGCCACCTTCGCACCTTCCGTGATACCGGTGCTGGCCAACCACAAAGCCGATGGCCTGATGAACGACACCACGCCGGAGAATGCCTGGGCGATGAAGCCGGAAGAGTTTGCGCAAGAGCATAACCTGATTAGCCGGCGCGTACTCGACCGCGACGCGGCTCGGGCGGCTTTTGACGCACAGACCGGGGTGGACATGTTGCCGCCTGCGCAGTGGCAGCCGCACGAGCGTGCGATGCTGGCCGTCTTCGGACTTCAGGTGTTTGCAGACGACCGGACGGCGGCGCAGAAGTTGCTCGATGACCTTAACCGCTCCTGCATGATTAAGCGGATTTTCCGGGCGCCGTTGTTTCGCAGCATACCTGACTGGGCCGTGTCAGAAGCTCAGGTATTACGTGTGCTGGCCTGTCCGGGCGTGGCTCCGTGGCTGGCGATGCATCGCACAGTACGATCAGCGCTTGCCGGGTTGTACGGACGTGACCTGCGCCTGCCGCCCGCCAGGTTTCGCTGGCTCAAGGGCGTCGACCGGACGCTGTGGTACGGCCTGCAGACGGCCGATACAGCGAAAGTGTTCATTGAAGGGGCCGGTATTGTCGCTCAGGCCCGCGCAGAGCAGCGGGCAGCGAAGCTCGGGTTGCCCCGTCCGCCGCTGATGACCGACGAAGCCGTGGCTGGGCTGCAGATGGAGCTCGAGACACTCGGGCTTGTTCATCCCCGCGACGTCAGGCCTATCCTGACGAAGCGTGAACGTGACGTGCCATTCCCTGACGCCCTTTACCTCCCCTCACAGGGTGAAACCGATTTCTCCGCTGACGGCGTTGAGACCGTCTGAAACAGGATACTCCGATGAAAATAACCTCCCAGTTCGGCCCGTTTGTGGCTGAGATTACCGGTCGTCTGCTTGCCGTGCGCCGATGTGACATCACCGACACAGGGTTTGATAACGGCAGTATGTTCACCAAAATCGCCGAGACCGCGCTGTTTACGTGTTCCCTGCGACAGGTGCCCTGGTTCGTGATGCACAGCGACGGGTTGTACGCACAGAATGACCACGACGCGCTTACGCCGATGTACAGAGGCGAAGATGCGCAACAGCTACTAAGTTGCCTGACGGTAGCGCTGAAGCGCGCGGAGAAGCGGCGAAGTCTGCGCCTGCGGTTAACGGCGGGTGTTGCAGGCATCGCTATTGCCCTGACTGTCTGGCTGGCCGGTTCATATCAGGAAACCCTCACCAACACACCGACTCGCGACGCGCTACAAGCATTATCACCATCGGTGGTATCGCCGCTTTCTGCTCCTTTAACACAGCACGCCGGCGCCAACATTGTCGCTAAAACGGCCCCAGCCCCGGCGTTACCCGTTGTCCCTTCGACCGTGCCGGAAAATCCGGCGGTGGCAGACCCCGCTGACGGCTGGAATCTGCCGCTCGCCGTGCGAGCCGGCCTCCCGGATAAACTGCAAAAAGCCGCGTCACGCGGACTGTTCACAGTCCCTCTGTCATCTGGCCACGCACGGACGCTGTACGTCTTCGCCGACTCAGAATGCCCAAACTGCCTGCGCATGGAGCGTCAGTTTGAAGCCGTGTCGGGACTCGTGAATGTGGTGGTTTTCCCGGTGACCATCGTTGGCGGTGCCGATTCCCTGAAATCGCTCGCTCCCGTCATGGCGTTGCCAGAGTCCGCACGACCGGCAGCGTGGAAACAGCTGTTTTCTGCCGATGCCGGAATGGACGTGCCAGGGCGTACTCCTGACTCCGGTGCGACAGTCACAGACGAGGCCGCACTTGAAACGGCGCGCGGCGCGCTCGGCGTTAACGAAGTGGCTTTTCGCGCCTACCGACTGCCGGGCACCCCGTGGACTATTTCTGATGACGGCCGCTACGTGCCGCAGGCCGCTCTAATCTCACCGGCTGCCTTGCAGGCATTTCTGAACGAAGGGGATGCCCATGACGGACAGTAACCACCCGATAGCGCGTGACCGTGTCAACCGGCGCGTTGGTCCCTCTTGGCTGGCTGACACGCTTTCACAGCCCGGCACGCTGGCGTGGGGGATGGGGGCGGCGGTGGCGACAGGTGTGATATATCCCGTCTCGCTGTTGCTTAGCCTGCCGGTGCTGTCGTTCTGGTCGCTGGTCGTAGCCCCGGGCGGACGCTGGCAGATGCCGATGCGCATGCCGGCGGACATGGACCGGGAAGACCCATCTACCGACCGTGAAGTGCCGGCAAAAGTCTTAGGATTTCTGCCGATCACGCGTATCCGAATCCATACTGACCGTGCGGCAGGCATTCTTTACGCCGGCTATCTGCGGGGTAAAAACGCCGGGCGTGAGCTCTGGCTCTCGATGGACGACCTCACGCGCCACGTTCTGATGTTTGGCACCACCGGTGCAGGGAAAACTGAAACGCTGTTAGGTTGGGTGTTTAACGCATTGTGTTGGGGGAAGGGGCTGGTATTCAGTGACCACAAGGCGCAGAACGACGTCGCTTTGGCTGTGGCTTCACTGGCCCGCCGGTTTGGTCGGGAAGATGATCTGCGCATGATGAACTTCATCACCGGAGGACGTTCGCGCGCTCAGGAGCTGCTGGAGGACGTCAAAGGCCGGCCGCAGACTAATAGTACCAACGCCTTCGGCATAATGCAGGAAACCTACACGATTAACCTGATGGACTCAATGCTGCCCAAAACAGGCAACGGTGACGGCGGCTGGCAGGAGAAGGCGCGCTCGATGAACCAGGCGCTGATTTTTGCGCTGGTTTATAAGTGCCGGCGTGAGGGTACGGTGATGTCGCAGCGCACCATCCAGGCGCATCTGCCGCTGCGTAAAATAGCGGGGCTGTACATCCAGGCGGTGGACGAGCAGTGGCATGAGGATATCTGCCGCGTGCTGGAGAACTACCTCAGCACCCTTGCCGGTTTTGATATGGACAAGGTCGCGACACCTTCTGAATGGGACCCGGAAGCTAACCGTCAACACGGCTATCTGATGCAGCAGTTTACCCGCATGCTGAGTCTGTTCAATGATACCTATGGTCACGTGTTCGCGCGTGACGCCGGAGATATCGACCTGCGCGACGTGGTTCACAATGACCGTATTTTGACCGTGCTGGTTCCTGCGCTGGAGATATCCGCTAATGAAGGTTCTACTCTCGGACGGCTCTACCAGTCGCAATTGGCCATGATATTAAGTCAGGATCTCGGCGAGAAGCTGGAGGGGCGCCCACGGGATATTATGATTGTCCGGAAATTTAAGGACCGTTTCCCGTTCTTGTGGATCATTGATGAGGTGGGGGCAGGCTACAGCGAAAAACTGGGGGAGCTCGCCACACAAATCCGCTCATTGGGGTATTGCCTGCTGCTGGCCGGACAGGAGGTGCAGCGACTGAAGACCGCCGCCGGCGATGCAGTCTGGACGCTGGTCGCCAATATGGGGACGCGTATTACGGGGAAGATTATGGATCCTAAAGATACGTTGGAAATTCTGCAACTGATGGCTGGCACGGAGTTCCGGGCTGAAATGAACGCCATGGTACGTCAGGAAGGCCTTGCGGGCGGCAGTTGGACCGACGATAACCGCGTGCAGTTGCGTGAGCAGAAGAAAGTAGACGTGGAGGAGGTACAGTCGCTTCAGGAGGGGGAGAATATCACGCTTTTCAAAGGCAAAGTGATACGTGGCAGCTCGCTCTATATCAAAGAAGCAGACAAGTTCGCCTCGGAAGCTGTCCGCATCAACCGCTTCGTTGAGGTCGCACCGCCCACGGAGGCGCGCCTGCTTGCGACTGCACCGCTCAGGCAGCGGCGCAGTTACGTGCGCACAGACCGGGTACAACAGATTTTGCGTGTGTTATCTGAAGAACCGGGTTCCCGCGACACATCAAAGCTGGTCCTGACGGATCCGGCTCTCGCCGCAGTGTGTGAGTTTGACTTGGAATGCCGCTTCAGCTGGCGTCGTGAACCTTCTGCGGAGGTACGTGCTGCCGTGCTGTGGCGGATGTTGCAGGAAAGTCTGCCGGCGCGAGGGCGTGGCTATCGTGCGCGCCTGCGTGAGCCCCGGGTCTTAGGGGCAGGCCTTTCTGCGATTGAGCAGGCAGGGCAATACCACGTGTCATTGCCTCAGGGTACGGCATCCTGAGGTCACCAATTAGATCCCGATGTAGTGATAGCGACACGCAATAATCACAACGTCACATTTCTATTCTAATTCCCCAATCCTTCCCGTCACAAAGGTGAACATTATGAATATTGTCTCAGGTGACCTGCTTTCGCAGGATACCACCTGCATCGTCAATCCCTGGAACATGAACTTTATTCCCCACTGGCTGCTGTTGCCTGGCGGGGTATCAGGGCAACTTAAGAAAAAAGCCGGTCCAGCCCCATTCAGGGAGGTGACCCACCATGGTTTGCTTTGGCCTGGGCGTGCCGTACTCACCGGCGGGGGGCTTTTGAACAAACCCATCATTCATGTGGCCGGGCTGAACGCGCTTTGGCGCAGTTCGCTTGTGATTGTTTCCCGCTGCACGATTGCCGCACTGAATTTAGCCGAACAGGAGGGCTTTGCGTCGGTTGCGCTGCCACTTATCGGGGCCGGTACGGGCGGATTAACGCCTGCAAAGAGCCTGTCGGCCATGAAGTCAGCGGTGGGGATGAGTCAGTACCGTGGGGAGGTTCGCATCGTCTTATGGTCGGAAAGTAAGGAGGTGTGTCTATGTCAGCAGTAACCGTCACCCTACATACCCCATATGACGGCGATTATGCCCGCCACGGGGTGGAATTTTCCTCCGTACATTTCAGCGCGCCGGCGGGAACCGACCCGGACTGGCTGGAACTGTCATTACGAGTCATTCCGGGCTGCGCAACACTCGTCGAGTTTGAATTCGACCCGAATACGGGGGACGGGCGCTTTATTTTACTGGACTCTGAGGTTTGCCCGGGTGATTACCGCTTGAAAGGCCCCGCCCCCTACGCGCTGGAAGTGGATGCCCGTATCCAGCATAACGGCAGACAGTACGGTCAGATATTGACGCACATCGAGACGGATATGTGGCATGCGTTGTGTGGTGCCGAACAGAGCGGCGCGATAACGGGCAGGCGGGAAAACGAACCCGTGACCTGTCCTGCCTGCCGCGAACGCTGGCAGCGGTGTCAGGTTTACGGCCATGCGGATTTTGAAAACCTGAATTGGCCAAAAAAAGCTCCTTCCTCCGTTTAGAACGCGGGACTGACGGCAGATATTTCAGAAAATATCCCAAATGCCGATGCTCCGAAATCGAATATATCCCAGGAGGATGTCCGTCAGTCCTGAAGGGAGAAATGGGGGCTCGTGATTTTTGTCGTTATTTCACTGATCGCCATTCTGCTTATCCCCGAACTCGGGCGGACGGATCACGATGGACATCCGGCGAGCTGCGATTGTATGCCGGGGTGAGCTGAACCTTATTCACTGGCTTTATCCGCCCACTTTTACCAGGAACAATAATGATGAAAAAATATCTACCCGCTGTCGTGTTGGTCTCGGCATTTTTATTACCCATGGGCACAGCACTGGCGGCCCCTTCCATCGATGTCGGGTTTTCTCCGGAGGGGAGCGCGCTGCAGCTGGTTATGCGAACGATAGAAAATGCGCAGCAGAGCATAAGGTTGATGGGGTATTCGTTCACCTCACCGGAGGTGGCTCGCGGGCTGGTCGAGGCGAAGCGCCGGGGCGTGGACGTCAAGGTGGTGGTGGATGAGAAAGGTAACAAAGGAAAGGCCAGCGTGGCTGCGATGAATTTGCTGGTCAATGCAGCCATTCCGGTGCGAACTATCAGCAAATACAAAATCAGCCACGATAAAGTGATTATCGTTGACGGTCAGACGGTTGAGACAGGCAGTTTCAACTTCACTCGCAGTGCCGCAGAAGCCAATTCGGAAAATGCTCTGGTCATTAGTGGCCTACCGGCACTGGCTCAAACCTATATAACCCACTGGCAGTCCCGCTGGGATGACGGTACCGACTGGCATTCTACGTACTGATTCGTTTTCCGCACTCATCACCTGCCCGTCATTTTTCTACTCATTAATGCATTTTTGCGTCGCATCCCGCGCCAACGGGAATGCAAAAATGCTATTTATGCTGCCGAGTTACATAAACTGTAGTAGGCTTTCTCAAGTGATCTTATTTTGATCTTTGGGGAGGCAGAAATGTCACATATCGAAAATGCAGTAACTTCCTCAACGAAACCTAAGCGTATCTATAGAAAAGGTAATGCCCTGAGCGATGCTGACAAGCAGCGAATGGCAACTGCCCGTAAAAGAGCGACGCATAAAGAAGTTAAAGTTTTCATCGAACCACAGCTTAAAGAACTACTGATGAGCATGTGTGAAGAAGATGGTTTAACGCAGGCGGAAGTCCTTGAACAGTTGATAGAACGTGAAGCGCGAGACAGGAATTTAGCCTAATGGGCTTACTTTCTTGATCCTTTCGTTATTGAGTGCTAGATTGCTGATCAAGTAGAGAATTTTGGTGAGCCGCGCCGTAAGGTGGCAGGGAATGAGTTCTGTGTAGAAGGTTTTACAGACTCAGAAAAGCAAAAACCCCGATAATCTTCGTCAAGTTTGGCGACTGCGAAGAAGATAACCGGGGCCCACTAAAACTGTATAGAGTTTGTTGCTCTATGCAGGGAGTATAGATTTATGCCTTTTAAAAATCAACTCCTCCTGTGCAACATATGCGCAGTGAGCTGTGTCTGAACATGCAATTCCGCTTTCAGCGTTAACAATAAGTGCGCCTGCAGGTGCCTATCGTCCCTCACGTCGGGGCGAGGCTAATCGTCTGCGTAAAGGCCAATCTAAAAAGCATCGTAACCACCAACCTGCATTTAATGAGAAAACTCCCCGTGGTATGGCGGCAAGAATGGTCGGTGCCTTACGTGGCCATGACTGGAAACGTAATAACGATCTGATTGAGCTGCGTAGCATAGGCTACACGCCTTACTCCCGTATGTTCGACCCTTCCTTCACCCCAAAACCCATGCGTTCGACTCCCCGCTCGGAAAGCCGTGAAGCGCTGACAGCCCTTTCATTAGTTCTGGCTGCGAACAGTGATTACAGCCCCGACAGCGAGTACATGTTCGAAACACTGCTTCCCGTAGAAGAAATTGCGCGCCGTATGGGCGTACTTCACGTCTACGAAAACGGCCGTAAATCTTATGATGTCCTGCTCAAAGCTCTGCGCGTCATGGAACAGCTGGATTACGTGGTCGTGCACCGCGACAAAGACGCAGATGCCGGTCAGTACAAACCGATGCGCATTTTCCTGACGGAAAAACATTTCACTTCACGCGGTATAACGTTAGAAACCGTTCGCCAGGGGCTGCACAAATACCGCCAGTGGGCGATTGCGACGGGCGTTGCCGAATCTATGCGAGAACGGTATGAACGTCACCAGCTCAAGATGGCTCGCCTCGGGATCAGCCTCGATAACCACCATTCTCTTAAAAACCGCCTGAAGAAAATTAAACGCTGGGTCGTCAGTCCGGATCTGCGTTCTGAAAAGCAGCGCGTGGTGTCAGATGTCGAAACCGCACTGAATGGCCATACCCCGAAATTTAAGCGCATACGCCCGGATAACGCCCGTGCAAACCTCCACAGGGATACCTGGCGTCGTTATACGGCCGGTGGCCAACTGACTATGGTCACCCAGATGCAGCTTGAGAGCGCACTTAAGACCGAATTCCCGACGTTGTTGACCACCGACAGTGAGAAGTTCTACCGAATGCTTCTTGAGCGCGCCGGCGTCCCTCTGTCATAACGCCTCCGACAGCTTTTCGACATACCTTTCCACTTCGCGATTTTCGCGCCTGACATGCTGACTTTTTCCCGCTAGCGGGGAGTCGGGCAGGATTTCCCCTGCGCGTAATTTGGGTATTTAGCGTGTTTTTCCAGGCGAAAAACCTGCGTGAAGCCTTCTGCCTGCGAAGATTTTCATATTGGGGGAAAATACATCCATTAATTTCGAACATCAGCGAGCGTGCGGCATACAAAATATGTTGCACATGCAATTAACTTCGAAAGCGTTGTCTTAATATCATTAATTCCGAACGTTGTTCCTGAACAAAACAAGCTTTCTAAAGAAAGAGTACTCATGAGCCAGCCTCCGGCATGGCATCAGGAGTAGCTCCCTTCGCTTTGCTCAGGGCAAATATGCACCTCATACACTGCGCAAAACGCCAAAAAATATTAAATAGCACCCCGGGCAAGCCGGGGCAGGGACTCATTTGCCAATTTAGTTACAACACACAATTTTGGTTTCATCAGAATTCGTGGAAACCTCTATATGGGGGTTCAAGGGCCAATGGTGCGAAAAACCACGTTAAGAAACTAACAGTCTGAAATATCAAGACTTATGAGACTGCATATTTGGGGCAAAAAAGCGGCTCCAAATATCGAATTTGGGTCATTTTGAGACTGGATCGTATCAAAATCGATTTCTGATACTGCTTAGCGTAGGTTTTCGCCCCATTGGACCTCAAACCCCATATGCAACTAGACAGAACCATCGCGTTCCCCACTGCAAAGCCCCGCCGCCCCGGGCCAAAGGCCCAGAACAGAGTGGCTTTAAAATGGATGTTGTAACTACTGCCGGATGTCGCTTTAAGAGGTTTTGCTTTGGTTTTAGAGTACACGCTCGTAAGCGCCTTTGGCGCTAACGCGGAGATACGCCCTGGCTTCGCCAGGACCACTCCGACCGCGTAATTTAACGTTAAATTGCGGTAAGCGGGGATTGTCTTGCAGGGCGAGGGGTGGGCATCGGTGGAACCTATCAAACCTGGGCGGCTGCGCCGCGTCACCGGCGACCATAAGCTAAGGCATCATTGGGGACATCATCTGTCGCCTTTATGCGCTTATGCGCATGGAACGTGCTGCATAAAGCGACATTGTTGATGTCTGCCGTCAGTTTAGGGGCAGCTCAAGCGGACATGGGGTTTGAGGGCCAACCGTACGAAAACGTACGGTAAGAGGAAAATTATCGTATGAAAAATCGATTTGTAGACAAGACCGTCCGTTAAATGCCAATTTTCGATTAAAAAGACACCGTTTTGAGGGCGTTTTTCAATGTCCAGTATGTTTTGATATATCAGACAGTTACTTCACTAACGTACGTTTTCGTTCCATTGGATTTCAGCCCCCGACATTTGACAACATATTAACTATGTAATATACATAATCTATGTAGATCATGTAATCTACATGCGGAGTGTGGATTGCCTAATCTACACGTGGAATGTGATTTACATCATGGGGCGCCCACAGAATTCGGAAAAAATAGATAGCGCAGCAGGCACAATTGGACGGCGAAGCCGATCCGGTTGGCGTCGCCACGGTGCTGCCGGATCAGGGATAAATCGGACTCGGTGAAGCTGTAATGCTGGATGAGATCATCCTGGCTTTCCGGGAATGCAAGTAAGCTTTCCCGCTCGGTTGCGGAAAGTATCGAGCGGCGCGCCATGCGTTACGCCACTTTTGAGGTGCACAGGCTCCTCATGTTGGCTCGGCGCCGCCGATTCGCGCGATTGTTTCAATTAACGTGGTGCGTTTGACGCCAAAGGTTCGGCACGCGGCGGCCTTGGACATGCCGCCGCTCAGCGCGGCAAGGATGGACTCTAACTTCTCGCCGGTGATGGCTGGAGGACGGCCGCCGACACGCCCGCGCCGGCGTGCGGCAGCGAGTCCGGCGGTAACGCGCTCTTTGGTCAAAGGTCGCTCGTACTGAGCCAGTGCGCCGAAAACATGGAATAGCAGTTCTCCGGACGCTGTCGTCGTGTCCATGCCTTCGGTGAGCGACCGGAAGGCGACCTGTCTGTCTTTCAGCGTGTTCACGATGGAGAGTAAATGCGGCAATGAGCGGCCAAGCCGGTCGAGCTTCCATACGACAAGCACATCGCCAGGTCGCACGAACTCAAGTGCCTTCATTAATCCTGGTCGGTTATCTTTTGCTCCCGATGCTCGGTCTTCGAACAGATGCCGGATATCGACACCCGCAACCTGCAACGCGTCACGTTGGAGGTCGGTGTTCTGGCGGTCAGACTCGGACGAAACTCGCATGTACCCGACAAGCATGTGCGGAAAACCTTTGAAGTATGGTTGTCGTATGCTACGCCATTGCGACAGTGTTTTCCGTACAATTTAGCCGCCCTGGCGGATAGCATGCAGGTGTTGCCCGCCAGCCTGTAGCCAAACACTTGTTTTCCGACATGCTGCTTTCGGCCAGGAGTAGTCGTTCACAAGGAGCCAAAATGCTTAGCCGTGTAGAGTGATTAACGAGTCTCGGCGAAACTAGTTGTTCAGATTGCTTTCTGATCACCAATCATGGAGATCCGTTGATGGCACACTCGATGGCCACCAGTTCATCCGTGATCATCATGCCCTCCAGCGTGAACCAGGTCTCATCGGGCCGTACCTTCTCCAGGTAATTTTTGGACGCGAAGAATGCTTCATAATCCGCCAGGCTGTCGAACCAGATTTCGGTCAGACCGTCATAAGTGGGAGCCGGTTGACCCGGTGCGGCGATCGGATGCGAGACCGCATACCTGCGAACATACTGCGCTGCTTCGGGAATCGACGTGAAAAGAGGAACGTGTATGCGACGGTGATGATCGACGAAGTTTTCGAGGCTCATGCGGTCCACGCGGTTGATCATATAAGCAAATTTAATCATTCATTACTCCTAGAGGGCGCGATTGCGAATTGTTAAAAATCTGGTTGCTGGAACTGGATGAGACTGGCCCGGGGCCTAGACCGCGGCAACGCCACCATCGACAAAAAGTTCATGGCCAGCGACAAAGCTGCTCTCGCTCGATGCCAGGAAGAGAACTGCGCGCGCTACCTCGTTCGGCTCCGCCATCCGCCCGAGCGGCACGCTTTTATTCAGCGCCGCTTCCACTTCCGGTTGCGTGTCGAGGTAGCTCCGGATAAGGCGGGTTTCTGTGCCGCCAGGCGACACCACGTTCACGCGGATGCCTCGCTCCTTGAGATCAATGGTCCAGCTGCGGGCGAACGAACGAACCGCTGCCTTGCTGGCGTTATACAGGGACTGGCCCGGGAAGCCTTTACTGCCAGCGATCGAGCCGTTGAGAACAATCGTTCCCCCCGCCGACATCAGCGGCATTGCTTTCTGCACGGTGAACACCATGCCTTTTACATTGGCGTCGAAGGTCGCGGCGAAATGCGCATCGTCGATCTCCTCGAGCGGCACGAGCGCGTATTTGCCCGCGTTGGCGAACACGACATCGACTTTCTGGTGCGCGCGCCCAATCTGTTCGTACAGCCGGGCAACGTCGGCAGCATTGGTCACGTCACCCTGCACGCCCACCGCGCCGTGGCCGATCTCTTGCACCGCTTCGGCGAGGAGTTCCTGCCGGCGCCCTGTGATGTACACGTGCGCACCTTCGATGGCGAACAGTTTCGCCGTCGCGAGGCCGATGCCGTCGCTGCCGCCCGTGATCACTACAACTTTGTTTTCGAAACGCTTCGTCATTTTCTGGTACCCTTTGGCTAAGTAGAGGATGGCTTTACTTATGATACGGAGGGTTCCTCCACTTGACAAGCGAAAGGAGAAAATAGTGAGTGATGAACCTGCCCTGAGGGCTGATGCGCAGAAAAACCGCGAACTGATCCTGTCTGCCGCCGAGGCGCTGTTCCTGGAAAAAGGCGCGGATGTTCCGCTGGAGGAAGTTGCAAAGCGCGCAGGCGTCGGTATCGGTACGCTGTATCGTCGCTTTCCCACGCGCGAGGCGCTGTTGGCGGCCACCAGCAACGAGCGGTTCATGGCACTGGCGGAGACCAGCCGGACGCGCGGCCCGGATCTCGCGCCTGGCAACGCGGTACGCGTTTATCTTGAAGATCTGGCCAGGAACACGAGCATTTATCAGAGCTTGGCTGCGTCGATCGGGACGGTGATCCAATGCGGGACGCCCGGATGCAATGCGATAACCGCGGAAGGGCACCGGCTGCTTCAGCTTGGAAAGGAAGCAGGCACAATCCGCCCGGATGTCACGTACGACGATCTGATTTACGTGACCACTGCCATTTCCATCGCAATCGACAACGACCGTTCATCAACATCGCGCATTGGCCATCTGGTGGACTTGTTCATGAATGGTGTAAGCGTAAAAGCCTCGAATTAGCCATTGATACCGTCGGCGTGCTGGCTTTAGCCACTTCGCCTTCGACCTCGGCCCGCAATCGGCCGTGCAACTTCAATACTTACCAGAGCCAGCTAAGTTTGCCTTTGCCGAATGGCGTAATTCAATCCCAGTAATACGGTTTCTCAACGGTAAAATCGCAGTTGACGGCATAAGCTAACGCGATAATCAACGTCGCTTCGGGTCTTGGATTCAACCGGCCATCCGACTGGTTTACCAGGCACGCCTTAGCGTACGATTTTTTCCGAATTCTGTGTGCGCCCCATCATGCATTACTTGTTAAATACGGAGACTACAAATGCCCTATATTGACCCGTCAAAAGTTAATTCCCCAAAGCATAGTTGGGGCCAGAATCATAAAGTTCTTATTGATACAGGTAACGGGGGTTGGAGTGCTGCTGAAGGGACATGGGAAAACGAACCATGTTTAGGTTTACGCTGGAACGGAAGTGATGAACATGAATCCATTGGAAATCCGCAATCGCGTGGGAATCCAACATGGTGGATTGTACCTGACGAGCTATCAGGAGCTCTTCGACGTGAGATTGAGTTAGTTAAAAAATTAAATGGGCTAGTCACATGCAACATTACTAAACCAGAGGGGTACCAACATGGTGCGTGGAGAATTGAAGCCAAACTCAGCACAAAAGTGAAAGACCGCCTTGGCAGTTCATTATTGCCGTTTACGCCCCCTGAAATGGAAAAAAGACGCTGCAATCCAGATTCTGAATACGTGCAAGCTGATGGTAGTGGGCTCTTTAGTATTTTTATTGATGGCGCCTGGCTTGGTCATCTTTATTCCAATGGGATCGCTGAAGACGATAATCCTGTAACTATCGATGCATATAGGGAAGCTTTTATTCAAAGTGTCACTAAAGCTATCGCTATATCAGGGGTTATGGCATAACTGGCCATCTGAACAACCCACTCCAGGTTGTTCAGATGGCTTCACTAAATTTTCGGCGGTTCCAGTTTACAACCCCTTTAAGGGGTGCTGTTAGCAAGTGTGGATAAATACATACGTAGCTCATGTTTTCATATGGTTGACCCGCGCCACCGTTTACTTAACACGATTAAAAACTAAGGAGTTATTGCAATGCTTAAATTCGACTCTGCATGGCGATATGACGCACCGGCCAAGGCTTATCCCGCCCTTGTTAATAAGGTAATGGAAGAGATCATTCAAACCATTGTTGCCACATGCAGCAATAAGCGCATATATGAAATCTTTAAACGTCGATTCGCACATGCGTCCGGTAGTCCAGCAGGTGAAAGCTCTGATGAAAGCTGGGCAAGAACCGACCTTTGGGATGCAATGAACCGGACAGCGCAGAAAAACGTTGTTCTTTTTATTGAGGCTTTACATGACGGACTTCATGACCTCGATAATATGGGCGTCGATGCTCAAATTCCGCCCCTTCATTACATTAATAAGCGATTAGAATCGACTGGCTTTGCCATAAAAAAACCAGACTTATTAGTTAGAACAAGCAACCATGAGCCCATACCGGTTCCGACCAGAACTCCTTCGTTTGATGTGCAGGCCAATGAGGTAATCCAGGCATCGTTAAGAAAATCGGAAGAGCTTCTTGACGCAGGAAATCACCGCGGTGCTGTTCATGAAGTTTATTGGCTGCTAGAAACCATTACGACGGCTTTCAAGGGCGTGCAAATGGCGGACGGCAATGTAACGGGTAAATATTTTTCAAAAATTATCGGAGAGATGCGCCATCTAAACCGCCATAAAACATTAGATCAGGTATCTGGCTGGTTGGTAAACATTTATGGGTACCTCTCGGCTCCTGGCGGTGGCGGGGTGCGTCATGGTGCCGATATATTAAATTATGACGAGCTGACGGCTAGCGAGGCGAGGCTGTTTTGTGACCTAGCCCGTAGCTACATATCTTATTTTTTGCACGAGCACAGCCTGTTACAGAGCAATTAGAGTAAGGGGGGATCTACTAATCAACGGGGAGCATGTCACGGGGTCTGATGCTCAGTCGAACGAAAACTCACGCTAGGCGAGAAAGGTCGTCTGAAAAATCGATTCATGGACAGCGATGTCCGTTAAATGGCATTTACCGATTTAAAAAGACACCGTTTTAGGCGCATTTTTCACTGCCCATAATATTTTTATTTATCTGGCAAAAAGTCCTTAACGTGTGAACCCGTTCCGTTGAGCGTCAAACCCCGATCACATTCGGGGAGCGGATCATTCAGGTTAAGGCCAGATTATAAAAAACTAGCAGGTTCCTTGTTATCATCGCAAAGTGAATTGATTTGATTAATAAATATTTTTTTAATTTTATTGTATCCTCTTGATATTGTCACTGGGGTAAATTTTGAATTATCAATTTTAATAACCTCTGTCAATTCCTCTGAAAAGTCTGAAAATAAATCTTCTAGAGATGTACCATCGTATTTATGGATAAATAAATTCCTATATAAAATAACCAGTCCACAAAGGTAATTTTTTGCCTGGTAAAAAGTTGTCAATTCAGGAACGTGTGATTTATGTAGTTCTTTTAAATTAATCATGTCATGATTTTTAATATCTGGAATGTTAGATGCTTTTTCTAAATCATTTAAACTTTCCGCTAAGAGGTATTTTCCGTGTTTATTGTCGCGCTGTAATGAAGAAATCTCACATCGAATGATTGCCAAAATTTTATCTACTTCCAAATCATCTAAGGGGATCGATGTATTAATACTGACACGTAGTTCATCCGTAAAACTTACTGTCTCACTGTCCGGAAGAAAATCCAATAAAAAAATTTCTTGAATTAAATATTCTTGATCCCCTGTGAAATCCATTGTTAAGCCATTGTTTATTAATGTTTTTTTTAATGTCCCCTTGGGGGTGTTAACTTCATGTTGTATAAGTCGCGTTCTGCAATTTGAGTAACTATAGCGTTTTCTAAGTTCGTATGGGGCATTTGTGAAGCTTATCTTGCGTCCTTCTTTAGTTTTTATTTCTGTTGGGATATATTCTTTCCCATAGTAATATACTAGTGCAGATAAATAATCATTATTGAGACAAAGAACATATGGGGGATATAGGTGATTAATATTGATTTGGAACCCACTATTTTTTTTAATTATTTTACCTAAGGATTCTATAATTCTGTTTCTGAGGTTTGTTATATGATTGAGATGTTCATCTTCATAGTATGGGTAAATATTATCTAGATGATAATTTACTTTCTCCAACAATGAATCATTATCACCCTCGGTGACGATGCTATTTATCAATGTCTCGACAATATATTCATATGTTGTAGTTTCATTGAAATCATCTTTAACGAAATTAAATTCTTCTTTTATATTATTTGTTAGTTGCATTATTAGATTGAACTCTAATGGAAAACTTTTCCTTACAGCTAGAACGTATATTTCCTGAGCAATAAAATTTGTTATATCAGAAAAAGCATCGCGTTCATAATCATCGATATTCATCATATATAACCCTGTTAGCTTTAATTTTCAACGATAGCATTCTATTTGGCATATCATGCATGCGCATAAGTCCACCCGTCTAGATCATTTTTATCAAGGTTTTATGATCGTGAGTTAGGTATCTGGTTAGTTGATGATGGATGTTCACTTTGAAAGGAGTTGCAAAAATGAATCGAAAGTCCTTTTTTATGATCGTCTTGCTTGTTTTTTCCCACATGAGTCATTTTGAAAAACCGGCGATGAGTGTTCTTTCTGAAAATTACATTGAAATCAATGTTTTGATGTGATGTTTCACGTCTATTCAGAGGCAATGTGACCTGTTTTCTGCTAAAGAGCACAATCTGATCTTAGCTAATTTTGACAAAACACTGGCATTGCCTTATTGGTACAACCGTGCTTGAGACCACCGGTCGCATCAATGCTCTTAGTGCCACAATACTCATTTTATTTCCGACATATATTGTTAATCATAAAGTGAAAGCGACAAATCATATTTCAGGACTCATCTTGAGCATGGCCACCGCATCCGCGCCGGGCATGGAGAACTGCACCCGGTGGCGCGCCGCCACGTCCAGCGCAAATATCCGCGTGTAGACCTCGGTCGACTTCATGCTTTTGTGCCCCATCAGCCCCTGCAGCACCTTCAGCGGCACCCCGGAGTACAGCATGTGCATGGCGTAGCTGTGCCGCAGCGTGTGCGGCGTGACAGGTACCGAGAATGTGACGCCGTCACCGGCGGCGCGGGCCACGGCGTCGTTTAGCCAGGTGCGCACCGTCCGGTCGGTCACCTCCCAGATGCGCGCCGGCTCCATGCGGCCGGTGCACTTATTTTTACGCTCGAGCGGAATGCGCAGCGTGGCGATCATGCTGTTGAGCCGGTTGAGATACTGGTTATCGGACAGCGGAACCAGCCGGTGCGGAACGGTCTTTTTCGACGGCGCGCCTGGACCGCGCGCGGCCTTTTCCTGCCGCTGTTTGAGTGTGGCCAGCGACACGTAGGGGTAAGGCGGGGTCAGGGAAAAATCGGTGCGCGTCAGGGCCAGCCCCTCGTTAATGCGCGCGCCGGTGTTCCATAGCGTATCGATGCAGGTCTGCTGGTACAGATCCGGCAGGTAATGCAGCAGCGCCCCCACTTCTACCGCGAGCAGATACTCTGGCATATCGCCATGTGCCTGGGCCATGCGGCGCAGGGCCAGCGCAGCCGGATAGTCAATGGCGGCGGAGAGCTGCGTTGGCGAAGGTTGGCCGTAAAGCGTCATACCTGTCATCGTCTGTAAATTCCTCAGTTACCGGTAGGTAAGTAATATCGCGTAATGCGTTCAATCGTGCCGGCAGTTATCCGATGTCAGCGCGCATGTCTGCATCACGTTCCAGCAGACAGCGCAGGCTGTTGTCTATTCCATCCAGGCAATCGGAAGCGGCCCCCATTTTCTCACCAAACAGGCGGCTGTTGATGTAACGAACCCCCTCGAGGCTGCGTGTGCCGTCATTCTTGCGGGCATAGCGGAAATCGGTGGCGCGCTGATCGGTCAGGTGAAGCTCCTTAACTACCTCTTTCACTGGACGAAAATCAGAAGGCCTGTAACTGTCATCGACTTCCATCACGAGTCTTTGTGCAACGGACCAAAGAGAGTTCAGATTGTGGTCGTCCTTTTTGTAGGCATACTTTTCCGGTTCATCAGCCAGTCTCAGGGCCAGGGCAATAATTTGCTTGATGAGTAACTCGATATGATGCCGATAAAGAAATACTACCGGATAAACTAAAAAATCCTGATCCCGACCGGATCCGTCAATGTGCCGGATGAGAATCTCCGCCGCCCTCCGGTAGCCTTCGGTATACGCTGTCCCATGATCTGGCATGTAGTTGAGGCAGGCGTTGTTGTGCCAGTCGCTGCCGCTCGCCAGCAGTCCGGGCCGGGCGTCTTTTCTACGGTTCTTCCTGCTCATCGCGCCTCCTCCCTCTTGCAGACCTACATCCCATCTTGTTCTGCCACAATCTCCTGTGCGATCGCGCAGAACTGTTCGTGCTCGGATTCCAGGTAGTGATAATAGATGCGGGCATCGCGCTCGGTCAGCCCGCGCGGGTTGCCGGTAAAATAGCCGCGCAGTACTTCAATGGCGTGGCGGTAGGTGGCCAGGTCATACGCCCAGTCGGCCAGCTCGCCGGCCGCGTCCAGCTCCTGCCCAAAATCCGCGTACTTCTGCTCCAGGATATCCAGGCCAAGTTCTGTCGCGGCATGCACGTTACTTTCATTCCTATGCGCGACCGCGTTGCGGATCTTTTCAAACTGATAGCCGAACCCTTCTTTTCCGGTGATAGATGCAAACATGCTTTTCTTCCTTTGGCCGTTATGCCGGTAGTTATTTAAAAAGCTGACCTTCAGTGATGATATTTCTGCCTGATAAATGAATAAGAGATAATAAGGAAAAACATAATTATCTAACTCACTGTCACTATCGTGAAAAATAGTCTGGTAATTTTCACGAAACGCAATTAGTGACGGCACCTACCGCACAGTTCCGACTTATTCCCCACGGGCCGTTTTCGGAAGTGTAGCACGGGGGTTTAACGCTGCCCAGCCTCGTTCAGGTGTCTTACGCACGCTCTTAAAACGCTCCGCCACACATTATATAGTGTTTTAAAGATAAATATTTCCCATATATGCGAATATTGCGCAAAAAACCGGCGCACCCTGTAACCAGATCCGAGAATTGGGGTTTTCGGATCTCCTGTGAAGGAAGTGTGTCACTTATAACCATGAGTGTATTTTTTAAAAAAATAATCGGCGTTGTGGAATATAAGGCGACTACGCTCATTTAAGTTGCGTGGTAATGAGAAAAGCGTATAACTATTGAAACCGGCGGTACCTCGGTTTTATTATTTGATTGGTATTGTTTGGTTTGTTGGTTTCAGTATTTTCACTTAAATAAGAGTCAAAGAGGATTTTTCAATGATTACACGCTTACCATTCCCACGCTCAGGACGGAATCGCGTATTTTCTAAACACGACGGTTTTCGTGAAGTTCGCTTTCCTGTCCGTACGCCCGAAGACCTGCGCGAACTTGATGCGCTGAAAGAAATGCAGCTTAACCGTTTCGTTAAGGCTCTTTTTAAAGAGGCCCAAGAAGAGTACCGTTTTTCCCCTGGTGTCTTCAGCGAATTGGTGAAGGCCATGTTGGAAAAAGACTCCCCAGGTTACATCACCGCCCACGGTGCTTTTGGCCAATTTAATACCCAGATGTTCGAATATGGCCTGGCCGAGGAGGTCGGCGCGGCGGTCGAGATTTATATCGCCTGCTACCCGACCAGCGCGGACTACGTCCTGAAGTCCATTCCGGCAAAGGTGCTCAACTACCTCTGTAAATATGCCAACACTTCAGACGTCATGAAGTGGACCGAGGCAAATCCGCAGTGGAAAGAAAACGTGATTGCCAGTCTGAAGGCCGGCACTTTCAGCGAGCAACTGAAGATGATGCGCATGGCGACAGGCGCAATGAGCGTAAACTTCAATTTCCTGCAGATGCTAGAAAAGCTGGTAAACCACGCGTCTGGCGTTAGTCCGGAAACCATGAAACAGGCTCAAAAGATCCTGAGCAATGCCCCGAACGTGCTGTACCAGTCTCCCCGCGAGTGGAACGAAGCCTGCAACGAACTGCGTACCCTTATCACCTATTTTATTCTGGTGGACCTGGAAAGCCGCTACGGGGAAATGACCCACCCGCAACGCACGTACACAACGCCGTTTTACGATAAACAGCGTGAAATAGCCGGAAGACCGAATTCTCAGGTGATTAGCTTCATGCCCGGCACGCTGCTGGCTGAGCACTTTGATTACGGGATCTGCATAGGCTGGCGTTACGACAGCTGGGAGCAGTTCTTCTATCAGCTCTGTCACGAATGCGTTCACCTGCTGGATCCCGAGCTGGCACCGCCCGGCGAACTCATCGTCAGTGCGCTGGATGAGGGCGTGGCCGTCCGCTACGCGGAGGAGATGCTCGACAAGTACCTGCCGTACATTGCTCGTAGCTTTGTTCACAGCCCCGTGATAAACCACAACCCCTACTACTTCGCCTGGGATGCCGCACGTAAGCTGCCGGACGCGGTGCTCAGGAAGATCCGCGAAACGTTTGGGGCCTTTGCTAAAATCAATGACCGCGCCCGCTTCGCTGAGCTGACGTCAGAATGGCTTAACGACGACGAGATCACGCTACTCTGTGAGCCCTTTGAGTACGCGAAGCACGGCTAAATCGCGATAAGCCACCTTACCGAGCCCACGTCATGTGGGCTTTTTTTATAGTATGGATACGGGACCTGGGCAGTTTTTAGGCTTTCAGCTGAGACAGATACTCCTGCATGAATACAAATTCAGTTTTATTCTGGCCACACCGCCTCTTCCTCGGTGTCTGTGGGAATATCGTCGTATTGTGCATTTTCAAGGTCGAGTTCAAAAATGGTGTCGTCAAACGTGAGATCAATGAACTCTGCATTTGATTTCAGTCCGCCGGCAAAGCCAATTTCCAGCGACGCGCTGAACGACTCCTGGTGAATGAGTATTTCGCTCGTTTCCACCACGCCGTAATGCACCTTGTCTTCCCGATCCCAGTTCGCCGCCGAATAGTCCGTAAAATCGTAGGACGCCCTGAGCGTGACGCCAAAGGTCACATCATAGGTTGCCCCATCGATGTCCACATCGATTAACTGCATCTGCGTTATTTCAATACCGGTAATATCCACGTCGGTGAGTTCGGAATCGACGTCGCCGGATAAATCAGGCAAAAATTCTGCCCCTTCAAGCCTCCCTCGCGCCCTGCTTAGGACTTCCTCTTTTACCAGCTCGAGAGCGCTGTCTGCGAATACTGACAGGTCTCGTAGCTCCTCATCGTTCCTGTTTACCAGATCAAGCAGCTCGTCCACCGTTTTTAGGTGGATAAAGTGCTCGTGTATTTCGGCTACGGCCTGCATGTCCTGATCGCCGCTAACAATGTAGACACTGTGTGAACGCTCTCGGGCTACCGCGTCCACTGCGGCCAGGGTAAATGCGTCCGGAAATTCCGATTTTTTTGCCTCCTTATGAAACGGCGGCATTCCCGTGAAATACGCATGGAAAATCTGCTTAGGATTAATTATCTCTACCGAGATATTTTCAGTCAGACCGTTATCCACCAGCGTCCTGAACTTAGCGGTAGCTTCTTCCAGCACAGCCTCTGCAGAAACCGTGGTAAAGAGGCCACCACCGGTGGCCTGCGCGGCGACATGCAGAAATGAGGCTTTCTTTTGGAATCTTTTCAATTCCGTTACGGTTTCTTCGGCATATTTTTTTAAGTGAGCTTCAATCTCAGATCGTACGACGTCAGTGATTAAAAGATGAATTTTTTCTTCCCGGACCAGTTCTTCAAGGCGTGCTAACGCAAAATGACCGAACTGAAACTTTTTCTGTTCGTAGGCGGAAGTATCAATAAATACAAGACGCGTTTGCAGCTCCATGTGCATTCCTCTCTTATAGAAATTTTCCTAGTGTATCACTCGCCGGCAAGTCTTATTCCTGAGCACTCGCTCGCAAAAATTGAACTTAAGCTTAGGCAGGTCTTTCGTCCCGGAAAGGTCCACAGCGATATACCGTACGATGACATCACGTTGCAGGGCAAAGACTTGCTTGATGCCTTCAGACAGCGCGCCGGTGGCCATTTGGAGTTTGTGCCTGGGGTACGCTGATCCACTCAGGACAATGACCGAATGCAGGCCGAAAAGCGTTAACCGCGATTTCGTATTACTCAAATTAGGGAAAAAATCCCGCCTTGGCGGGCTTCTTACGTTCTTGTAGGAGGCGGACGAAAACGCGCGTCCAGACGGGCTACCAGCTGCGCGACGGACTCCGTTGAACCGGCGTAGATTTTGCGAAGCACAAACTCTATGATCTTATAGGCCTGTTCAATATCAGGAGAGTTGACCTGATCCAATTCATGACTTCCTGCGTTGCCCAGCCACTTGATGGCCATCAGCGCTGACTGATGTTCGCTGTACGTCTGCGATAAGGCCTCAATCCGGGCGTGGAGTGTGCGCATTTTTGCCACGCCAAGCGCGGTCATCAGCTCTTCCAGAGCGATTCGGATTACGTTCGCCGCAGCGCCCGGCGCGTTGAGAAACAGAGAAAACGACTGCGTCAACGGCAGCGCGACCCTCTCCGGGCACTGCGTGGGAATAGCAAAGGCAGGAAGAGTAGGCGTAAACAGTCTGGCCTGAAACAGGTAGTAGTGACGTTCGTCATCTTCATAATCCTGGTTTTCATGGACATCGCCGGTACCGCTGACCGCGACGACGGTTTTACAGACGGCGCGCTCACATTGCAGCAGGCAGATGAATACCAGGCGGATATCATCGAGCTCACCGTCCATTTTTTTCCAGCGTTCAACTGACTCAGGGATCACCTCAAAATGAAAGGTTCCCTTCTGTATCGCCAGAGAAGCTGATTGACAGGAAGGACAGGTCCAGTTCGGGCAGTGATTTTCAGGGAAATTTCTCAGCAGTGATTCGTACATAGATATTGTGCCTTACGGTTCGATCCGGATATCTAATGACTGGATGGGCATCACCGCGCTTCTTCTATCCGCACCGGTGTGCCGATTTGCCTTTTGCAGGCGAGTGATTTTCGGATTTAGCCAGAACGCGATGACCTTTTCGGATCAATGACGGTTTTGGAAAACATTATAGGGGTGTCCTCAGCGGGACATCAACTTACCACCGGGATCCAAAAGATGCGGATGAATCATTCCACAGTTGTGAGTTGCCATTTATAACTAGGGGGATTTCTTAATGTTGGTCTGTGGGCCCGACGATGTACCAGAGGCAGCAAGAGCGCCGTTGGGAAGAGGTATTTCTGGAGCACCGTATTGGGCCACGTAGCTCCTTACAAATAAATCTTTCTCAGTATCCAGTTTTTCAAACAAATGGAACAGTACACCAATAAAGTCATCGATAGCACCCTTCTCTATATCAATGGATTTATACCTAATGTTGAAATGATTATTTTCGTTACAGAAGGTCTGAATATCATCAAAATTCTTAAGTACTATACCGTTTGAGTGAATCAGACAATTCCTGATAAACTTTATGCATCTTAGATACTGCCATTCTTCATGGTATGAATCTGAATTAAAACGGCAGGTGTAATCAAGATAATCTGCAATGTTTTTCAAAACAGACCGGTTTGACAACTTATCGAAGTTGTCATGTTGTTGCATGACCTCCTGATTGAACAGCGAACAATAGCGTAACAATGTGAACTCAACCTGATTGTATAGGGATACAAGTATTGTTTCCCGATGGAAATTTGGCGAAACACTTTGTGCGTAAATCAACTCTTCAACGTAAGCATCTACAATACTTTCGTGATGCTCTTTGTCCGCATCATTCAGCTCACCATTCATTGAGTTTTGAATTTCATCTCCAACATTCTCCCAGTAGATCTCACTGTGAGAATGGAAGTTTTTTATATTATGTAGTTCTCGTTTAAAACCGTGCAGAACATGAAAGAATGAACAGGCAAAAAAATCAATTTTCATTTGAATATCCTTTTATGGGATAACAGTCATATTACAGAGCCAGGTCATAGCGGATCGCCTCGGCTTTCCGGCGGCCAGTGTCCGTTAGGGCGAACGCCAGGTTCAGGGACGCGTTGCGATATTTCTGCAGCAACCCGTAGCGGTGCAGCGTGTGCAGTGACGTGCGCAGATTGCTGGCATAGACATCTTTACTGGCGGCGGCGTTGAGCAGGCTCAACAGCTGCATAACGGGCAGGGGCGCATCGTGGCCGCGCGCTTCAAGCGCACTGAGGACCAGGAGCACCTTTCTCTGGAGTTCGGATATACGCACGGCTCATTCCTTATTCATGTGTCACATGAACAATACACCCGGGCGTGAAGAAACACTACTCATGTTGCACATGAATAGTGTTGTTTTATATGATAAATTTCAGTAGGTAAATTAAGCTTACTTATCGGCCTAACCTATAAAGTACTTGAAATCTCTTTTCATCATGCCTATTATATATACACACCAAGGTTGCCGCCGAGGTGTGTATTAATTGACATTTTACCTATTTAGTTTTAGAACTTTAGCGTTCACTAAGTTCCAGCCCTTTGTAGTAATATGACTTACTACGTAGGGCAAACACACACTGCAAACGGCAATCGGTACTCCCAGACCGAGAATACATGGTGTTAGAAATGCGATGATGACGGGCACTACGTAAAGTGCTGTCGCAATCTTTGCTGCCACCAACGTGGTGAGTCCGATTGCCCTGAGATACTTCTTTTCAACAAGAGCCGTGCGTATATCAGCGGCGCTGCCCCAAATGGCTTTGAACACCGATAATGCAGGCTTGATGCTTACTTCTTCTAAAAACGTAATCATTGTTTTTTTCCTCAATTAGGAGATGGGTTTTGGGTACTGCAGGAGTTGAAAATTTCATTTCAATGCCTTTTTTTAGATAAATTTTTGCCGCGGGGGATTAATACCCTTTGGCGTGATAATTATTCGTTTATACTTTCGTTACTTCATTGTTGTTAACCATCCATAATGTCGTCCTCCAGGGTAACTACGTTAATGTGCGGCCACTGCCTTTTACCGAATTTTGGCAAAAGGGTATCCAGCTGCTGGGCGATTTATTGATCGCGATGGCGGCGGATGAATGGCTATGTAGAATTGATGGAATTAATTTATGACTTGTCGAGACGAAAAAAAACTTCACAAGGGAAGTTTGATTACAAGGCGATGAGATAAAATTCAGGTGGGCATAAGTTTTTACACCTATGGTTTCCTTCTTGATGATCTTTACACGTTGTTTTCAGCCTTAGGTGTTGTCATTCCAATCGGTGAGTGGTAAAATTCTTATTGAGGAAATTTCACTCTTCATAAATTCTATTTTCTCATCTCCCAGCGACTTTGTCAATTCTGCACCCGCCGAAATTGCCTCTTTTTTTCATTTTTTCAAGAAAATCGCTTGCATTTAAAAATCAAATTTCAATTTCTTCGTTCTTGTATCATTTTACACACAATATTACTGCGTAGAGTCTTTCAAAGTATTTTCTACAACCAGACCATTCTTCTCTGTACCAATACTTTGTATTGTTAAATTCAATTAGGGTAATTCAGTTTCCTTTGAAACTTATTCATGTGTATACCAATACCGCACCTAACTCTGAGATCATTAACTCAGTCGAGTTTATGTGATTTCAGGTTTTTCCTTTGCTTCAAGAACATCATTAGCTCATCTCGGATAGCGGCTTAGCACGTACAGTTTTCATTTTTCTGCTCCACCCCCCCTCTTATCGCTGAACCCGATCGCCGCCGCCGGGGCATCGCATTTAGCCCTACGTTCGTCCGGACGTCTTCGCTTTTCATGGATTGGGGTTTACCCCCAGACTGCACAATGTTGAATAGGACATTAGGGTTATCAACACAAACCCCTCCGTAAAACCGGCAAGGAAACGCCGCATGCTGTATTCAGGATAACTGTCACAACGCTGTTACTGGATAGAACTATCGGGAAGTGAATAAATATTCATTATGGTGCATAATGGGAAAAAATATATTGTGAAATAAATCTAAAGTTAACATAACAAAAAGTCGATTCTTAACTAAAACTCAAATTTGAAAAAAATTCATACTGATTATTATATGATTCATATCAATGTGTTAAAGAAGATAAGTGGCTACTCCAATGGTTATAACCTTTAACACTCTATTGACATCGCTATCTAGAAAGTATTACTAATTATGCACTGAGTGTGAAATTTTATACGGATCATTGTATGTCTAGGAATGATGTGCCGATTACAAACAGCCCAGAAGTTTTCCAAAAACTCCTGGGCTTTATAGAGTCAGATACGTTCGCCTGTATTGGTGCAAAAACAGCATCATATCTTGAGACAGTAGTGCATAGGGACTGCTGTGGTGATAATAAAGTAACACTGGAAGATGCATACGGATTCCTAAGTAAATTTGCAGGGATCCGTGAAACTCTGAGTAAAACAAACGCCACCTTTGTTCTGACCTTCAGCGACCGAACATTTTTCTCAGAAGCTGAGTTTGAAGTGTTTACATGGGAAACACTCAATAAGTTACACGAACTTGATACTCAGGCTGGGCACAGTTGGAGTAACGATTGCTCCTCTGACCCCTCCTCTCCAGATTTCGGCTTTTCCATAATCGGAGAGCCCTTTTTTATCGTGGGATTGCATCCGAATTCATCACGACTCAGTCGCCAAGCGCCCTTTCCTGCTCTTGTATTCAATTCTCATCTTCAGTTCAGGCACCTCAAATCTGTTGGGATTTTTCAAAAAATGCAGAAGGAGATCCGTCAGCGCGATTTAAAAATTCAGGGTTCGGTTAATCCAAATCTCAGTGATTTCGGTGAGCAAAGCGAAGCCAGACAATATGCAGGGAATGCAACTCATCAAGAGTGGTCCTGCCCGTTTAGTAAGAAAATTTAATCCCTAAAAAGAGACCTACATGGAAACTATAATTGTTACTGGAGCCTCTTCTGGTTTCGGTGAGGCCATTTCTCGCCGATTCCTTGCTGAAGGGTATAATGTTATCGCAATAGCCAGACGGGCTGACCGGTTGGAAAATTTAAGCATTGACTATCCAGGTAAGGTCCATTGTTTAGCAATAGATATTATTGATAAATGTGCGGTTGAAGAATGCTTAAGCAATCTTCCTGTGGCATTTAACAATGTTATTGCATTGATAAATAATGCCGGTCTGTCTCTCGGGTTTGGTCCTGCACTAGATAATAGCCTGACAGATTGGGAAACAATGATTAATACAAACATTGTTGCACTCTTGCATATCACAAAACATATGCTCAGTAGCTTTAAAGAAAAAAATCGCGGGCATATAATAAATATCGGCTCCGTGGCTGCATATTATCCATATATAGGAAGTAACGTATATGGTGCGACCAAAGCCTTTGTTCATAATTTCACCTTAAATTTAAAAACTGACCTTGAAGGTACAAAAATTCGTGCATCTTGTATCTCTCCAGGATTATCCAAAACTGAATTTGCTTTGGTGAGATTCAAAGGAGATTTGAATAAAGCTGATTCATTGTATGAAAATAAAACCTATCTTACTGCTGAAAATATTGCTGAAACTGTATTCTGGACATTTTCGCTACCTGAAAATGTCAATATTAACGTGTTGGAAGTCATGCCTACAGGCCAGTCATTTGGTTTGGGTTTTACAAAAAAACAGGATGAAAAATGAAGATTATTAATAGTTATAGTGATTGGGGTAAGTTAGAGGAGATTATTCTTGGTAGCCCTAAAAATTTAACACTTCCTGATCTAGATATTTCTTCAAGAAATTTCTTTGATCTTCAAGAAAGCTTCAGCCAACAAGTAAATCCTGTTGAACTTGTAGAACAGGTAAAAATAGAAATGGAAGAAGACTTTCAGGGGCTCACATCAATTCTCGAAGGGTATGGAGTGAAAGTTAGACGCCCGGATGCGATTAATATTGATATAACGTGTCAATCTCCGCATTGGAGTTCTCAGCAATCGCATGCTCTTATGCCAAGAGACTGTATGCTCGTCCTGGGTGATACATTAATTGAAGCTCCAATGCCATCTCGTAACCGGTATTTTGAAAGTCAGTCTTTTAGAAATATAACGCGTGAGTATTTTTCTAAAGGTGAAAAATGGATCGCGGCACCGAAACCGGTCTTAACCGACGATTCCTACCTTTGGGACGGTACTACCCCTTATCTTGCAGAGAATGATCCGCTTTTCGATGCTGCTAATATTATGCGATGTGGTAAAGATGTTTTTTATAATATCAGCAACAGTGGTAACCGTGCCGGTTTTGAATGGTTGGAAAGAACATTTGGTGACCAGTTTAATTTTCATCAAATATCCATATGTAGTGACCATGTTGGGACTACTATGCAATTACTGCGTCCAGGACTTGCTTTAATTAATGCATCGAGAATGAAACTGTCCGATGTCCCGGTTCAATTCAAAAATTGGGAATTTATATTCTTCAACGAACCCGTAGATATTGGATATTCGTTTGACTGGGCAAGAGCTTCTGTTTGGATCGCGATGAACGTTCTTTCTATTGATGAAAAAACAATTATAGTTGAAAAAAATCAGCATAAACTAGCGGAAATACTTGATCGCTGTGGGCTTGAAGTTATTCCAACATCATTCCGTCATGGAAGAACAGTTGGCGGAGGATTCCACTGTTGTTCATTAGATGTACGTCGAGTGGGTACTGCTGAAAACCATCTGTAAAATATATTAAAGCTCCCTGAGGAGGAAAGTTTATGGATCAGAAAAAACTGCTCGTCAAGGGAGCATTTCTTCAAAATGATAGTGTTATTGCAGTTTCTAAAATAATGGTGTCGAGGTTTGACCCTCATGGATATAATAAAGAATGTTCAGTATTTGAACTGAAGTTCAATGACGAGGAAAGAAATACCTCTTTGTCACTGGAGTTTGTCAATCTTTATGAAACTTGCTATATGAGGGATGCTATATATACAGGTGAAAAATGGAGTGCTGATAGTTTGCTAATGTCGATATCTATTTCTTTTTATATGACTGGTTACGAAAAGTATATAATTATAGGTAGTTATTTATTTGAAGACATTTCAAGTATTTTTAAATGTAACAGCAACTATCCAGAACTCACTTTGGTTGAATCTGAATATAATGGTTCAAAAGCCTATAATATCGTTTATTCCCGAGAAAAAATCAGGGTAACGCATCAGGATAATATTTTTTCAATCTCGCCTGAGAATACTATACTTGATTGTGCAATTGAAAATGAGATTGAGTTGAAACATATGTGTAAAGCAGGTATTTGCATGAAGTGTAGAAAAAAAATTATTTCTGGAGCCTGTATGACCACTTCTTCTTCAGAAGAAAGTAACATGATCAAGACTCAACATTTATTGACCTGCAACTACAAAGCGTTAACATCACTTGTTATAGGATAAATATGGAACATACAAGCATTTTTGCCTTTGCAGTAGCTGCTCTGCTACTAAATCTCAGCCCAGGCCCTTCATTGATGTTTGTTAGCGCGCGGGGTATTAGCGAAGGAAAAGCCGCAGGTGCCGTTTCAGCTATTGGTTTAGCTTCTGGTAGTTCTATACATGCAATTCTAGCCGGATTGGGAGTAACAGCTATTGTTGCTCAAAATTCATATGTTGCAAATGCTGTAGCACTTATTGGTGGTGTGTATATTTTATACTTAGGCTGGGATTCGCTGAAGTCAGCAAGAAACATTGGTGCATCTGAATCTATAAATGTTGAAGTCAAAAAGAAGAAACTGTCTAAAATTTATCTTCAAGCTGTTTCTGTTGAGTTTTTGAACCCTAAAACTATCCTTTTTTACCTATCCATTCTTCCCGGTTTAATCCTGGCGGGGGGGTATACACCATTTGAAGCCTTACTGGTTTCTTTGATTGTCCCAGCAACTGCTTTACCTGTCGATCTAACTGCGGGATTGACAGGTGGTATGTTGGCGAAAATGTCACAGAAGAACCAACGAGTGACTGTAGTTCTTAATTACTTGTCCGGGGCAGCGCTATTGCTTATTGGTATGTTGCTTCTTTATAAAAATTTCATAGGTAATTAAATGTATTTTTCTATCAATGAGTCTGCTTCCAAAGCTGGAATTACGCACGCGCTCTTTCTAGTTGTCCGAGGTTTGGTTTGCTCTCCGAGTAAGTCTGAATTTGTATCTCATTGCAATGAGATTGTCGCGACTGAAATGGTTGGTGACCTTCAACGTTTTAATGAAGGGTTTAGACAAGTTATTTATAATACTACTGGTAGAGATAACTTCAGTACAGCCGGAGAGAACTTAAGGGATAATTTTAAAGAACGAGGATTTCGGTCAATAAACAATATTGTTGACGCTTACAATGAGGCCGCGTTTTTTTATGGAATTGGTATCGGGGGGCATGATATTTGCAATGTGGATTTATCATCAAAAATAGAAGTTACATTGGCAACAGACAATGATTTCATTACTCCTCTTTTCCAGAAAAAAGAGAAAAAAATAGTATCTGGCGAGTTGATTTATAAGGCTGGTGATAAAAACATGGCATGGATAGGAAGTAAAGATGTTGATTCTGATGATTTTAAAATTTCACCTAAAAGTACTGATTGTATCTTCGTTATTTTAGGTCATGAGCATGTCAAACCTGTCGAGTTATATACTGTTAGTTTGCGAATTCGCAGAAATATAATTGCATCATCATATGATTTTAATCCAGATAAATTGGATGTGAAAGAATATTACTATTCAACAAGGAAGTGATTATGAGTACTGTCTCCAAGATAATATGCTACCCTCTGAAGTCAGGTGCAGGAGTTTGTTATGATTTTACACATGGCAACGAAAATGGTTTAACAGGCGACCGTTTATTCTGTCTGTTCTGCCCAGAAACTAAAAAATTTGTTAGTTTACGAGATAATCATAAGTTAGAAGATATCTTATTAGACAGTAATGAATTTGCTATCAATATTACAGTCGGAAGCATAATTCAATGTTTTCATTTGCAGAATATACCAAATATCGAGACGATAAAAATGTGGTCAAGAAATGTAGAAGTTACCACATATCCCGGTGCTATTTCTGATTACATAAGCTCATATCTTAAAATGAACGTGATTTTGGCAAAGGTAAGTAACTTCTCTGATTACAAGCAAAGTTTTATGGATACGGGGCCTATTCATATTATATCCCAAAAATCATTGGATGCTTTAAGTCGTCACGTCGGATTAGGTGAAATTTCAGCTTCCGTATTTAGGCCAAACATCATTGTACCTGATTTCGGTATTGAAAATGAAACTGACATAAAAAAAATAACAATTAATGATTTTGTTTTTAACGTTACAGAAGTTACAGAACGCTGTGATGCTGTTTCTATTCTCCATCGGAAGCTACAGTCAGTGTCAGACTCTCCTATTCTTGAGATTCTGGATGAACTAAATGACTTTGACGGCGCGGTATTCGGTATTTATGTGCGGTCAGAAACTGATTTCTGCATTCATATAAACGATGTTGTCGAGGTCATATAAGCTGAACATTGAACATTACGGCGGGGAGAATAAATTTTCCCGCTTTGTTAAGTGAACATTTTTCTAAAGTATGCTTTACCCATCAATATTGCCTTTTTTAGTAGATTTGGGTTTATGCGTAAATTGCTCGGTTGATATCAAATGATACCACTCCTATGGCGTAAACCCTCTGCAAGTGACCGTTTTCTATTATCTTTCGCCTTGATTGGGGTTTTCCCACACTACCTAATTTTTTCTGGTAGCAAAAACCCATCTGTAGAGCTGGTACTCATTGGTGCCGATTGAGATGATCCCTCTTACTGCCTCTCTCTGAATTTGCAGATGCATTTAGTCTGTGCTGTCATCCTTTCAGCTAATTGACCTTCCTGTGTGTTTTCTGTTTTTATAATTTCCGTTGCATTCATCTTCTTTACCCAAAGACTGAGCGCCCAGGCTACACCCCAGACTATGTATTTTACAATGATAAACGTCGCCATTATTCTGCCCCCTCAATTAATTGCATATTACCCACCGTCGTGAGGCCAGTAATAATGTATTGACCATCATATTTACTCTGAACTTTAGACACCAGCCTGTTGTCGATGAGGTAATGAAAATGCCACTCAGCAATTTCAGGAGAAAACTCTGGGAAGTCTTGTAACTGAGCCCGACCATTGTTTTTGACGAACTTCAGCATTTTGTATACTACGCCGTTATCTCTATTCATTTTTATAGCCTTTATTTTGTAAAAGAAGATTATATCACGTCCCCTTATAAATAATTGGTCGCCACAGAAGGTTAGCATTAGCTATAATAATCTACCGCTTAGATTATGAGGACTATTTTAATAACTATTAGGTGTTTTAATGGAATGCCGTTAATTATTTTTCTCTTTTATAACAATAATGCTCGATGGGGTCATATCGTGGCGTGAAAATATTCTATGCCACAGGGTGTCCATGACTGCTGGAGCGGCATCCACACGCTGACCTGTCCCGCTTTCGGACATATTGGGGTTTACCCCTAGACTGCCTAACGTTACCCTCTTCCACCCCGTGACGTCGTTTTCCCCTTTATAATCCGTAGATTACCAACTGCTGGGCGCGCTGGTAAAGACTTCTCCTAAACTCGCCCGGGGCTTTACCACCTCTGATATAATTCGCTTCGTATCAGGGGATTGCATACCGCCTGATACGGTAAAGCGGCGGTAACGGGGGCGTTGCCGACCGCCTTCACCCTCCCCTCCCTGATTGGGCTTTATTCCGTATAACCGATAACTCCCCAATACGACCCATCACAATTTTGGTATTTATTGGGGGCGGTTATTATTGCCATCACTCGGTGAGTCTGTTTTTCACTATCCGTATCACCGTTCTTTCTGAAACCCCGCACAACCTGGCCGTATCCCGGATGCTTTGCTTATTGTTAACTCTGAGTTCAAGAATTTTATCGTGCAGCTGCAGGTTAGCCTGCCGTCCACGAAATTTTCCTGCTGCTTTAGCTTTAGTGATCCCCTCTTCCTGACGCCGGCGTCTGTCCTGATAATCCTTTCTGGCAATAGCTGCCAGCATATCGAGCATCATCCCGTTGATGGCTTTCAGCATAGCTTGGGTAAATTCGTCGCCAGCACCAGCTGCCAGAGCCATATGACTGGTTGGAAGATCTAGGCTAACGACAACCAGATTTTTATCCTGAATAAGCCGCTTCAGTTTTTGCCAACCTTCTTCATCCAATCTTGAAAGTCGGTCAACCTGTTCGATGAGAATAATGTCACCCGGAGCGGCATCATCGAGTAAGCGCAAAAGCTCGGGGCGCTGAAGCGAAGCACCCGAGACATTTTCGGTATACCAGCTGGCCAGTCGAAAACCTTTTTCTTCGACGAACGTCTTCATTCTATTTTTTGCCCGAAGAGCATCTTGTTCTTTAGTCGAGGCTCGGAGATAGCCGTGAATGTACATTTTTTAGCCTCTAGATGACGCATAGGTGATGATCATAATGTACATGACAGATAGGTGATGATCCAACGGTGAAATACGCCATTTTTTGATAGTGACATTGTGGTATACATAAATGTCACACACCTAATTAGCTCCTTTACAAGATCTGCTTTTACTGCTTTTCGGATCTCAGCAAAAAAACAGATAGAACCTCATTATTGGTATAGAAAATAAACACCACAAAAATATATGTAGCATATTTACTATATAATAAAATACTGATACAAATAACCATACAAAAAATTAAGAGGGTTAAAAAGATGGCTGCCATAAACATCAAGATAGAAAGTCAACTCAAGGACGGCGGAGATGAAGTCCTGCGGGAGCAGGGGCTGAACGCAACGCAGGCCATTACACTTTTCTGGCAATATCTTGTCCAGCACCGCAGGTTGCCTTTCACCGCTGAGACGAAGCTCTTTACAGCTGCTGATCTGACACTTGCCATTGCCACACAGTATGGCGATGCGCTCAACCAGCTGCATAAAATCAGGGACATTCTGGATTCTGACGTTGCCGAATTCGCTGAGCTCGCGGCGGCTAAACTGGAACTCTCCCGTCAGGCTGCAGGTATACTGCAGAATGGCTGGCGACTGGAGTCTCTGCCGGATGACAATGACCTATCCGCCTCAACCCGGCGGATGCTACCCCGCATTAACTTTCACCTGACCAGATGTGATTATGCCTTGATGGATTTACCGGCCGAGCTTCCTGTACCTACTCGGGTGGTTAATGTGTTTGGCATCGCACTGACGGACTACGAAACAGACTATTCCCGGCTGCAGTCTGTGCTTCTTGACACCGGGTTACTGGCCCGCCCTGAGCCGGCGCGTGAATTTGTATACCGGGACGAAAACGTCACTGTATCGGTCATACAGCCGGATGAATATCAGCACGGCGCGTGGATCGTGCGGATGCAGTCAAAAACACTGGAACATGAAAACACCCTGGAAGAAGCTGGCCTTGCTTTCCCCGAACTGGAGGGAAGGGTGTTTCTGCCCGGTACCGTTTACGGAAAAGCGGTACGTAATTCGCATACCGGAAGATTTGAGATGGGATTCCAGTTCCTATCCGGGCTCACCGAATTTCATATGTACTCCAGCGGACATGAGGAGGGAGGCAATCCCACCACTCCTGACCAGGTTGCGGCCAGCCTGGCCGTGACGGTGGACACTTATCTTGTAATGTTGAGCCATGAAATGGCTGGCAAAAATTAACCTAGGAGAAAATATGAATAATGATCTTACCCGCGAATAGTGGACACGCGACTAAGTGAGTAAACTCTCAATCAGAGGTGACTCATGACAAAATCAGCATTAACCAGCAAAAAACCACGTAAGCAACATACGCCTGAATTTCGCAACGAAGCCCTGAAGCTTGCTGAACGCATCGGGGTAGCAGCCGCTGCCCGTGAACTTAGTCTGTATGAATCGCAGCTTTATGCCTGGCGCGGCAAGCTGAAAAATGCACATTCCTCTTCCGAACGTGAGCAGGAAATGTCTGTTGAAATTGCCCGCCTTAAGCGACAACTGGCGGAACAGGCAGAAGAGTTGGCCATTCTCCAAAAGGCCGCGACATACTTCGCGAAACGCCTGAAATGAAGTATGTCTTTATTGAAAAACATCGGGCTGAGTTCAGCGTCAAAGCCATGTGCCGTGTGCTTCGGGTTGCCCGCAGCGGCTGGTATGTCTGGTGCCTGCGTCGTCATCAGATAAGCCCACGTCAGCAGTTCCGTCTCGTCTGCGATGAGGCCGTCGGTAAGGCATTTACTGAGGCAAAACAGCGTTATGGTGCGCCTCGTCTTGCTGACGAACTACCGGAATACAACATCAAAACCATTGCTGCCAGCCTGCCACGTCAGGGACTGAGAGCAAAAGCCTCCCGCCGGTTCAGCCCGGTAAGCTACCGTGAACACGGCCTGCCCGTGTCTGAGAACCTGCTGAAGCAGGATTTTTACGCGAGTGGTCCAAACCAGAAGTGGGCAGGTGACATCACGTATCTTCGCACGGACGAAGGCTGGCTCTACCTTGCCGTGGTGATTGACCTGTGGTCGCGTGCGGTCATTGGCTGGTCAATGTCACCACGGATGACAGCGCAGCTTGCCTGCGACGCACTGCAGATGGCGTTGTGGCGGCGAAAACGTCCGGAAAAAGTCATTGTTCACACTGACCGTGGTGGGCAGTACTGTTCATCGGATTATCAGAACTTGCTGAAACGTCATAATCTACGCGGGAGCATGAGTGCAAAAGGCTGCTGTTATGACAATGCCTGCGTGGAAAGCTTCTTTCATTCGCTGAAGGTGGAATGTATCCACGGAGAGCACTTTGCTAACCGTGAAATAATGCGGACGACGGTGTTTAATTATATCGAGTGTGACTACAATCGTTGGCGTCGCCACAGTGCGTGCGGCGGTCTCAGCCCGGAACAGTTTGAAAACCAGAATCTCGCTTAGGGCCGTGTCCACATTACGTGGGTAAGATCATAGGACATGGTCGAGGCTGGCACGCCCTGAAGATGCCGGTTTACCAGACTTATCAGGGCAAAACCATTTTCCAAAAACACGAAAGCCTCAGCGGCAATGAAGCCATTGCGCTATACCGGACCTGCGGAATACACGGCGTGTATCACTGGGAGCGGGAATCAACAGACAGCTACCTGCGGGGCACCGTCATCGTGATTTTTGATTTCTCGGTCCTGGTTATCCGCGAGGTTATCGAGGTTAAAAACGGCAGGCATCTAGGCTGAAAAGTGTGGAGAAGCAGTTTCACTTCCTAGCAATGCGTGAGATCACATTTGCTCAGGTGTAGTTCCTGCTTAACGTAGCAATTTTACATACGCTTCATATACATAACTTTTACCTCTCAAACGGCCGGTAGTTTCAACCAATACTCCTGTTAGTACTAATGTTTTTACCGCGCTATTAGCTGTCGGAAATGATACTTGAAGCTCCGCTTGAGCTCGTTCGACAGTAATCTTTGGCATTATTGGCAGCATGTCAAAAAGGCGTAATGTTTGTAGTGTGCTTGAAGAGTTATAAAGTACGGCCTTGCGGTCTACTGCGAGCAATGAGGCTATGTCTATAATGCTCTGCTGTGCTTCTTCCGCCGAAATTATCACCCCTTCCAGAAAAAATCTTATCCAAGACTCCCAATCTCCGGTAGTTCTGATTTCCGAAAGAAGGCGGTAATACTCGGTTTGATGCGTTTTAAGATATCCTGACATGTATAATAACGGTTCTGGCAGAAGCCCCCATGATTCAAGCAGTATTGCGATCAATAGCCTGCCAATGCGGCCATTACCGTCAAGAAAGGGGTGTATTGTTTCGAACTGCGCATGTACCAGTGCGATCCGTACAAGTTTGGGTAATTCTGTTTCTTCATTGTGGATGAAGAGTTCTAAATCGCTGAGTAAATTTATGACCTCCTTTGGCGGTGGCGGAACATATACAGCATTTCCTGGCCGCGTTCCTCCAATCCAGTTTTGGCTGATACGTACGTTCCCTGGCTCTTTTTGGGCCCCCCTTACACCAGCCAACAGAATTTTATGAGCTTCAGTTAGTAACCGTACTGATACTGGTAAACCCGTGGGAGACTGGATCTGCTGTCTAACATATTTGTATGCCTGCAAATAGTTCGTTACCTCTTCAACATCATTGGCATTTGCCACTGATAACCCGGCTTCATTATCGAAGACATCTGTTAGGGTTGCCTGAGTGCCCTCTATTTGCGAAGTGAGGAGTGCTTCTCTGCGTATCGCGCTATAAATCAGCCATTCTCCGGACGCAACCAGGCCTGACATCCCGTCCAACTTGGCCAATGCCAATTCAGCTTTATTGTTAAGGTCACGATAGGATTCAGGTTCAAGGTCGGGCCTCGCTGGAGGCAACGCTGCAGGTATAAATGAGTGTACCTCCTCATTATGGCTTTCAGTGACTACGTAACTGCCTGTAACTCTATTCATTAAAGATTCCTTTAATAGCGCCGCATCTAATTAAAGATTTCTTTAATAACATTATTGTGGATTAAAAACATCTTTAATTATTCCCTATGCGTTTAGCATCAAGGGTTAAAACTGACATAGGGACATATACTCCCTATGTCCAAGGCTTTCCCTGAGAAATTTTTCGTCCTCGTCTTTCTTACTCATTTAAGAAATACAGATTAACGTCAGAATAATTAAAGTTCTGCCCTCTTGCTAGTCGCCCCTCTGACCTTAAACAATCTGCCCTTAAAAACCTCCTCTAATATTTCGCATGCGAAATGTGTATTATATATTATCGGTATTGATATTTTATTTTTAATGTAATATAATTAGCCATATAGAGATACGGAAGGCCGTATCTCTGCCCGGCGTAACGCCAGTCTCACAGGAGATATCAATGCATCTCGTCAATACAGTTACAAACACATTTGAATCTGACACCACGATCATCGAAATGGCTAAACAGATACTCCAAGGCCGCATGAAGGTTCTGGATGTGACTTTCAATTCCAGTCAGTCTGTTAAAGATTTTCTGTCTTTGGATTTAGCCGCAGAGGAGAGAGAAGTTTTTGCGGTCCTATTCCTTAATACTCAAAACAAGCTGATCGAATATCGTCGGATGTTTTTTGGTTCCGTGAAAAGCGTCGATGTTTATCCGAGGGAGATTATTCGTGCAGCAATGACGTTGAATGCCAGTGCGTTCATCCTTTCTCATAATCACCCTTCAGGTTATTCAGAGCCAAGCGAAGAAGATCGTCGCGTAACGGCTCTAATTGAAAAGGTCGCGGCAATGCTGGAGTTGAAGTTACTTGATCATATCGTCGTCGGTAACGGAACTACGGTTTCTTTTGCTGAGCGTGGTTGGCTTTAATTTTAATTTTGCCGCCCTTGTGGCGGCTTTAGGAGTGTTAAATGGAAATGCAGGCAGTTTACGAAGTCACCCCCTGCACTCTTAGAAAAGAGTGTCTTTTACCTGTTTCGTTGGGCTGGGTTGCACCAAATAAAACAGAGCTCTCTTTTGTGTTAACCCAGGCAGGCATGAGTATCCAGGAATTTGCATTACTTATGGATGTTGATCAGAACTACGCTAAGAGCTGGCTGGAAACAGACCATAAGGTGCCTTACGCGCTCTGGTCAGTGCTTTGTGTTTGCGCTGGTTATGGACAAATTTGGAGATGGAAGAGTTAGAGATTTCGCATGCGAAATCATGCGTGTTATTTTAATTATCTATATTGATAATTAGATGTAATGTGAGTTATAATACTCACACAGCGACGGAAGGCCGGAGCTGTACCTAGGCGAATACGCCATACTCAAAGGAGCAATTCATGTCTCAGTCTTTGCAAGAACGTAAAGTAAGAATCTTATCAACACGCCCTGAGCTTTCAGCTTATCTCATTGATATTCCTTCTGATATCGCTGCGCGCGCTTTTCACAATGTATCGTTCTCCCCAGAACAACGTGGCTTAGAAATACAGGTGGAATATGCCTCACGCATTACAGAACAGAAAACCCGTATTACGTTAGAGATTGAAAATGCGATCGCCCGTAATGCGGTGATCCAGGCAGATTGGCCAGAACAGCTGGAGGAGTGGTTCGAGACTTACCGGCAGCGCATGAAGGTTTTGTTTATGGGCTACTTGGCGACCATGTCTACCTGTGCAAGCCCTATGATTACAGGCCCTGCCCGTTTCCCTGTAGAGCGTCAGCGTAAACGTAATGCTTCAGCCGATAATAAGTACGCGGCCGTTACTGCTTATACGACACATTCCCCTAATCGTTTCCTGAAGCGAGTCATGCCTTTTGGCAATGGCGTTGCTATCGCCTCTAATGCTCCGAACGCCAACGAGCTGCTCATCAGTAAGTTGAATGACCGTATTAAGCTTCAGGAAACTATGAAGGCAGCCAACAAAATTGTCGGAAAGGTTTATAAGAAAGGGTCTCCTGCAGGGGTATCTGCCGAAATGAGAGATCGTTGCGCGCAGCAGTTGGTAGACGAGCTTGCCATCCCATTAGATGAAGCACTGTCCATGCTTAAGTCATCCGATTATTCCGCAAAAATCATCGCGTTCTGGCCCTATCAGCTTTCAAACAATAATCAAGAAATCCGCCGGCTCGAACAGCGGGTGAAGGACGTAGAGCGTTTGCAGCAGGCTGCCCCCGAAATTGCTCAGGTATTGGGAAACGGCATCGAGATACGCAAAAGTGATGACGGCAAAATCGAGATCCATTTTGGATACAAGCCAGATGCAGAAGTACGCGACTTTTTGTGTAAGAAGGCTTTCAAGTTTTCCCGCTATCGTAACAATACGTGGGTTCGTCGCATCAGCGTCAATGCAGTTGCGGTATTTACTCGGGAAGTTAAGCCTATGCTTGAAAACTTACCTCAAAAATAAAATATCGGTGTTGATATCTAAAGATTGAAATGTTAACTTAAGTATTCAGGTGGGCGGCCACCTGAATACTCAGGCATACGCCAGGCTCAAAGGAGAAATCATGATAATCGAAAAAATATCCCTGCTTCTACGCACTAAATTCTCTCTAACTCGATTCGCGCTGTGTTCTTTTTCTGTTCACGGCGATATCTAGCTACGCCATCCAATCACACTACATATTTCGCATGCGAAATTTCAAAAGGAAGTAACGATGAGCATCAATCAGGCTTCTGCGCTCGGTAAAGTTATCGTTGTTGGTAATCAGAAAGGTGGCGTAGTTAAATCACAATCGTCTAACGAGATCTCTTATAACCTCCAGCAGTCAGGCTTTAAAACTCTTTGTATCGATATGGACTGGACCGCCGGCTTTACCGAGCGCACTTTTCCAGAAGGAATGCCGTTAGAAATAGAGCGTGAACCTTTCAAGCATGAGTTCACACCGGGCGGCGCCCACACGCATCAACTGTTTTTCATAAATACTGACGTTCAGCCCATTGTTTTGGCTGATGGCCGCCATTTTATAGGTACCACCTATGAGTTGAACGAGATCAACTATCGCCCGACTGATTGCATCTTCGATTTCAAAGATCGCGTTGAAGCGCTTCGGGAAAAATATGATTTCATCGTTATCGATTCTAACCCGTCGTATTCAAACGTAATGATAGCGAGCCATCTTGTGGCCGATTATTTGATCATCCCAACGTTGCTTGAGAAGTCATCACGAAATGGCGTGGCCAAGCAGCTGGCTTACATGCAGAAAATCAAAAAGAACTACAACCCGCGGCTGTCATTCCTCGGCGTATACGTTACTCAAGCTGTGGTGTCGAATTACAAGAAAGAGTTGCTTGAGGGACGGTTCACCGCAGTAGATACCGAAAACCTCCGGATGCTGTTTGAGATCCTTCAAAACAGTGGATACGACGATTCAAAAGTATTGGCGTATATCTCTTACGTAGCTACCACAGCAAAAGAAGCGATAGAGCTGGGTCTGACGTTTAAAGAGTACTCGCCTAACTCGTTACCGGCTAAACAGTATGACGAACTGACTCATAAGCTGGTGAAGCTGATCCAGGAGGCTGACCGTGGCTAAGAATTTCAAGCAGCAAATTGCCGCGCGCAATAAACAAGGTGCTCAACAACCCTCGGTACCTGGCGTTCAGGAAAACCTGATCCAGCGAGAAACCGCGGCCGCTCCCGCAGCTGCAGGCGGCGGACATAACTTACTGTCAGATATCGCACGTCCTGAACTGATTGCCGGTGGCCAGATAGTACGGGTGCGTTTAAGCGAAGTGTATGCAACGGAGCAGGTGCGTCCAGATGAGGATTTCGAAGAGTCGACGTTAGAAGGACTTTCAGACACTTTCTCTGAAGTCGGTATTCTCACCCCTCCTCGGGCTTTTCCGCGCGATAAGGACGGATACCGCATTTGGTTAGGGGAAACACGTGTCCGGGCAGCACGACGCCGCGGGGATGAGTTCATCGATCTTTATGTAGGCACGCCCCCAGATGATGACAAAAAACGACTGCTTGGGCAGCTGATTGAAAACTTACACCAGTCAGGATTAAAGCCACTGGCTACAGCTAACTCAATGCTCAAATTGAAAAATGACTGGGGTATGACTGGGGAACAGATAGCTAAGTCACTCGGTAAACCGACGGCATTTGTAAGTAAACACATGCGCTTGTGCGATGCGCCGGCGGTGATCACCTCTCTGCTGAAAGACAAGATCACTGCTGATGTAGATTTAGTTTATACACTTTGCCAAATCTACGACGCGGCGCCTGAGGAAGCATCTCGTTTAGCGACTATCGCCAGACAGGAAAAGCTAACGCGTTCGCAGGCGAAATCAGTTCTGGATGGGATTAAGGGCCGTAAACCTAAACAGGCCCCTAAGACAAAAGAAAAACCGCAGTTAACAGACGATCTGAAACAGGATGGCGAGCAGCACGAGCCTGATAACGAAACCTTAACAGGCAATGCGCAAACTTCTGCCGATCTGCATCAAGCTGATGTTGTCGTACCATCAAGCGATGTTCGTGAGGGGTTGCCAAAAGTAATGGTTACCTTAGGTCAGGAGCATGGCCATATTCTCCTGAAAGTGCCTGCAGAAAGCGACATGATTTGGGTTCAATTTCCATCCGGTGAAAGATGCGTTGAAGCGATTTCTTTGATTGTCCGGGGAGTGAAGGAAGCATGACTATGAAAATAACCCCGTTTACTCAAATGTCGGGCGCTTTCCGCGCCCGAATCGTCAAAACCTGGCACATCTCATCCGAGCATAGCCCGGCTGAAGCAGCTGCACGCCTTAATGACATCGCGGTGGATAATGGCTTTGTCCGCCGGTTGAAGCCTGTGCCAGGAACAGCATTGGCAGAATGGGGGAAGTCAGGAGTTACTCCTCTATGGGCCGCACTCGCCGCGCTCGTGTTACTTTTGCAAAATGGGTGGCGTCCTGTCGCCGATGAGGAATGGGCTGGTTTTGCTGCACTTTATATTCAGCTTTGTAAATCTAAAGAACTTACTGCTTTGCTTGAAGGCCTGCCGGCGTCCATCGATCGGCCGTTGGCAACTGGATGGATATGTGCGGCCATTGAAGAAGATGAGCGCTACCGCTTAACTAAGAAGGTGGCTCCATGACGTTCATGCAGTTGGAAAAAATCTTGTTGGAGACGGGTAGAAAAAGTGATGGTCGAGCTCTGATTGCATACCTTCTGGACTCCTATGATGCAGGAGTTACTGATACCGAAGCGGACTCAGTTGAAGCAGAAACCGGCCTGAAAAAAACCAACATCTCTGCAGTGGCTAAAAAATTAAGCGAAGCCAAAGTGATTGAGATCCTGTATTTAGATACCAGCGTCGAGGGCTCGACGCTGTCTGTTCTAAGGAACGGTCGCTGGTCAAAACCATTCTATCGGCTAACCCCGCAAATTTTATCGTTGTATCGCCGTGCCTGAAGTAATGATGGGACCAGATTTCGCATGCGAAATCTGTCTACCCTATTTTTGCTTTCGGAAGCTCGTCCCATCTTGTTGTGTATGCGGGTGATAGCATCTCTCTTCTCATTTGCCACGCAGGTTCAATTCCCTGGCCTGCGAACCATATTCTCCCAAGCCCTTCCTGATTGATTTTATCCACGACCGACATTAATGCCTCACTGCCTGGACGTGGGGATTGGTCATCGAAGAGAGATAGCTGTGCCAACCGCGTAGGAGAAAAGTCATTAAGCATGACGCCGGCTTTGGCGTAGCGAAATCCAGGCTTCCAGATTCTGTCAATGATGCGCTGGGCTGCAGCTATTATGTCGCGTGAGTCTTGCGTTGCTGTGAGAAGTTTCTCTGTGCCGGATAGACTACTTTGTGGCTCATTCGCAAAAGGTGACGTTCGCATAAATACAGAAACATGCCGGCAAAACTGTTTCTCCTGGCGAAGCTTTTCTCCGGCTCGCTCGGCATATCGACAAATAGCCTGCCTCATTTCATGCTCTTCTGATATTCGTTGGCCAAAACTACGGCTGCAGATAATTTGCTGCTTCGCAGGAACCATCTCTTCCATTGGTATGCAGCTTTCTCCTCTCAGTTCCCTGACAGTGCGCTCCATCACCACGCCAAAATTTTTCTTTATAAAGCGGATATCTGTGTCAGCCAGCTGCAGTGCCGTTTCAATCCCCATGACGTTAAGTTTGGCTGTTAACCTCCTGCCGATCCCCCATATTTCACCTATGGGTTGGAGTGCGAGTAACTTACGTATCCGAATGGGGTCAGTAAGGGCCACAACTCCTTTCGTTGCGGGCCATCTTTTGGAAGCATACTGGCAAGTTTTAGCTAAGGTTTTCGAGGGTGCTATGCCCACTCCAACCATTAACCCGTATGTCTGAATACTTCGTTACGAACATGATGACCAAAGCTGTCAAAAGATTGAACGGCATCGATGCCCGTTACGTCGAGCCAGCTCTCGTCAATAGAGTAAACGCTTGATCTTAATGCCAAGGATTCTAAAACCGTATGCACGCGCGCACTTAAACTCGCGTAAAGAGCATAATTTGAACTAAAACTGCAATATTATGTTTTTTAATATGCGGCTTTAGCTCAAAATAGGGCATTCCCATAGGGATTCCTAAGTTTTTAAGCTCTTCGACCTGGCTATAACGCAACCATCATTATTTGACAAAATTGCTATAGGTCTACCGCGTAAATCAGGCCGAAAAAGGCTTTGGCAAGAAGCGTAAAACGAATTGCAATCTGCTAATGCAAACATTGTCTTACCCGCGAGTGCTGTGAATTATGTACGTTACAACGCCAAATATCTCCAAGCTGTCCGGATTAACAAACATTGTTGCATAATCGGGATTCATAGCCTCTAAAGCCAGGCGGGGGTGTGTGCATAATCGTTTAACCGTAAACTCACCATCGATGGCCGCCACAACAACATCACCATGTCTCGCAGTCTCCGCTCTATCAACAACCAGTAAATCCCCACTACTTATTCCTGCAAAATCATGGATTCGCCTTCTGCACGAATGTAATAACTGGCACTTGGGTGTTTGATGCAGTATTGAGTTAAATCAAGCTCTTGCTCAACAAAATCTGCAGCAGGACTAGGGAATCCACAAGGGCAACTATCTAAAAATAGAGGGATTTTCGATGGTATTTCATTGCTTACTGTGAATATTTTCATTATTGCACCAAAAAAACTACTGATTATATATACAGTATTATGGTGTCGGATATTCCTAGATAGCAAGTCTGAGGACGGAGGTTTTTTTATTAGTCTGTTTTACATAAAGAAATAAATACTACAAATTTTGGGTAATTGGGCGTCCTGTCGGCTGTCGTGAACAGAGCCAGCCGAGCTGTCTCTGCCCCTGCGGGCTTTGCCCGCGGGCTTCCATCCTGACGCAACACCTTTAGCTCAAATGACCGCTCGTAAGCCTCAGCGAGCTGAGGCACGCCACGATACAGCTCGCCAGCTCGCAAACGTGGGGCTTCGCCAGCGGCATATTAATCACGGAGCACGTTGTTCGATTGCCTGGCTTAGCAGGACGAGGGGCGGGCTGAGTGGAATATATACATAGTGACCGCTGTCGCGGGCTACCGGCGGCGATGGACACCGAGCATTAATATCAGCCAGCTGCCGCCTGCAAAAGAACATCCAGCTCACCTAAGCGATCTGATGAAGGGGGAATTCAATAAATGGCAAGGTAGTAAGATTTCGCATGCGAAATTAATAATGTTTATTTTATATTATCAGCATTGATATAGTGTATTTAGCGGTATAGACCCTTAAGGACGGAAGGCCGCCCTTACATCCGGCATAACGCCAAACTCAAAGGAGTCTTCAAATGAAAGATGCAGATATCGTTTTATTACCATCAGGAACCTTTACTCGCGATCAAGCCGAGGCTGTTGCTGCTGCTTATAGAAATGTGGCTATTGAGGATGATCAAGGGACTCATTTCCGTTTAGTAGTACGCGTATTGGGCAAATGGTTTGGCGTGCATGGAATTTTGAGCCTAACGCAGGAGAGGGGCTTAAAGTACATCTCCAGCGAAGGCGTGAAAAACCAATAAGTCATTAAGTTGCCGGAGGCTTAGAGCCTCCGGTATGCCCAACAAATACCTGAGGAATTATCATGTCAAACTCTAAAAAAACGACGGCATCCAAATCAGCTAAATTGTCCCCGATAGTGAACCGCGAAGAGCAAATCAAAGTTACAGAGCAGGCTTTGGTTAACGTGCCGGTAGAAATGGTGCCATTTAGCCAGCTGGCTCTGTCTCCACTCAATGTGCGCAAAGCAGAACCGGATCCGGTGAAATTGCAAGAACTGGCCGACACCATCAAAGCCGTGGGCGTCCTGCATAATCTTATCGTGCACCGCCTGCCCGAGGGTCAGCTGGGTGCCGCCGCCGGTGGCCGCCGTTTCCGTGCGCTGAATATCCTGCTTGTCGCGGGGGCGATCGCGCGGATTACGCCGTGCCGGTGAAATTGTCGGCGACGACGTGGCAGAGGTGATTTCTGCCATCGAGAACTTGCAGACCGAAAGCATGCATCCGGCTGACCAGATCATGTCGTTCGCCCGCATCAGTGCCAGCGGAAAAACGGCGGCAGAAATCGGAGCCGCGATGGGCTACAGCACCAAACACGTTCAGAAATTCCTGCGACTTGCAGGGATGGCTCCGGCATTACTCGCCGAACTGGCTGAAGACAACATCAACGTTGACCAACTGGTGGCTCTGTCTGCCAGCGAAGACCACGAACGTCAGCAAAATACGTGGAAAAATGCCTACGGCATTTACAAAACACCAAAGGAATTACGCAATGAGGTGCTGCGCGGCGAAGGGCCGCCGTGGGTAACCGCCTGCTGGAGTTCGTCGGACGTGACGTCTACGAACAGGCGGGCGGCGGGTTCCGCTATGACCTGTTCACCGACGAAGGTTATCAGCGATACCGTACTGCTGCAGACCCTGACCCGACAAAACTCACCGAAATCGCCGTCGTATCGCGCAGGCAGAAGGCTGGTCATGGTCAGAGGGGCGAAGCGAGGGCGTTACCACCTACGGTGAAGACGCTGAGCTTTACCTGCTGCTCGGACAGCCCAATCCGGCGTTTACCGACGAACAAAGTACGCGCATGGCCGAGCTGGGCAGGCAGCTGGACGAACTGTCAGAGCAGGACGACGGCGATGATGCTGACCATGCCGCACTGGAACAGGCTGCAGACGCCTGTCAGGCAGAAATGGACGGCATCGAAGGCGCGGCGAAATTCGGGCATGGTCTGACGATGTCCGTGCCCGAGGCGGGTGGTGGTGTCACTGCTGCGCGGTGAACTGTCCGTGCGTCGCGGCATCATGAAGCGCTGCGACCTGCCGGAAACTGAGCGTGATGGCAATAACAGCGGGTGACCCGCACTCAGCAGCACCCGTACCGAGAACAGTACGCCGGAGGTTTCGCCAGCGAAAACGCTGTCTGCCGTACTGGCCAAAAGCCTTTCCAGCGAGCGCACGTTAGCCGTACAGGCCGCGCTGGCAGAGCAGCCGCAGATGGCACTGGTGATTTTTGTCCACGACTGCCTGAAATCCACTTTCAACCACCGGTCTTACACCGCCTCGACC